>NZ_JAPYKP010000052.1:0-34896 GCF_037179725.1 Mesorhizobium sp. Cs1321R2N1
TGGCCGCACCCGGCACGAAGTTCGGCACGCAGCTGGCGCACGCCGGCCGCAAGGCCTCGAACCGCAAGCCTTGGGAAGGTGGCGGCCCATTGCAGCCAAACGAGGATCCCTGGCAGACCGTCTCGGCCTCGGCCATCGCCTACGACACCGGCTGGAACGTGCCGCACGCCCTGGAGGACGAGGAAATTCTGCAGCTCATCGAGCGGTTCGCGGAAGCCGCCATGCGGGCCGAACGTGCCGGCTTCGACTTCATCGAACTGCACGCGGCGCATGGCTACCTGATCTTCCAGTTCCTGTCGCCGCTGTCCAACCAGCGCACGGATCGCTGGGGCGGCTCGCTGGAAAACCGGATGCGTTTTGTCGTCGAGATCGCCAGGGCGGTGAAGAAGGCAGCGCCAAAGCTGATGCTCGGCGCGCGGTTGTCGGTGAAGGACTGGGTCGATGGCGGCTTTGACGTCGAGGACGCGATCGAGGTGGCGAAAGTGCTGAAGGCCGAAGGCATCGCCTATCTCTGCTGCTCGAGCGGCGGCAATTCGCCATTGCAGAAATTGCCCACCGGGCCGGGCTATCAGGTGCATCTGGCCGAAGCCGTACGCAAGGGCGCCGGCATTCCAACCCGTGCGGTCGGCCTGATCGACGACCCGAAACAGGCGGAAGCTGTTATAGCCGAAGGCCGCGCCGACATGGTGGCGCTGGCACGCGCCTTCCTCGCCGATCCGCGCTGGGGATGGCGTGCGGCCGCCACCTTCAGTGAAAAAATCCATCCGGCACCGCAGCTCGCCCGCTCGGTAACGACGATGGAACACTGGATGAAGGCCGCCGGCTGATCGCTCATCTCCCGATCCCGGCGCACTCCTGCTTGTGATCCCGGACCGTTCGCCGACGGCCCGCTTCAATTCTGGCGGCAACCTGTTACGCTGGTCAGGCTGCGGCGGGCGCGGCCGGCTTGGGAGATAATCATGTCGTTCAGGGCATTCTTGTCGGCTGCAGCACTTACGGCCGCGGTCGGGTCTTGGCTCGGCGCTTCGACGCCGACCGTCGCGCAATATTGCGAGGGTACGGTGCACGGCCTCTCCGGCCGCTACAATGTGGCGACCGGCAGCGGCTTTCTGGCCGTGCGCACACGGCCGAACTCGTCATCGCGGATGATCGGGCAATTGTTCAACGGCGACCATACCGAGATCTTCGACCGGCGCGGCAACTGGTACCAGGTCGAAATCGGCGGCGGCACCGGCTGGGCGAATGCACGCTGGCTGCGCAACAACTGCGGTTACTGAGACGCCAATGCATCCAGTGCGCGTCACGGACGCGACGTGACTTTTGGGCGCAGACTGAAGGCCATTTTTGCAACCAAATTGGCTGCTTTGCGTTGCGGCCATGATGGACAACAAACCTTTTGAAACGCCTGTCGTGGTCGAGCTTGGCCACGTCGGCAAATATCGCCATATCCGCTCGACCCAAGAGGCGGCGGAGTGCCTGATGACTGTGTGGCCGCTCAATCGCGGCCCCCGTCATCGTGATGCTCTCGACACTTGCCTCAAAGTGCTGGAAGGTTATCGTTCGACAGCGGAAGCGCGCCGGGCACTGATCGAGGCCGCCAGGGAATCGGAAGTGCTGGTGCCCGACGATAAGCTGCCCGATGACCGGTTGCATTGAGCAGGCGGACCTTTAACTGGAGGTTTTGATGGCGAAGCTGACTTACAAGATCGTCGAGCATGACGGTGGCTGGGCCTACAAGGTCGGCTCAACCTTCTCGGAGACATTTCCCACCCATCAGGATGCGTTGCGCGCCGCCGAGATCGCTTCGGCCGAACAACAGGTGGCGGGCTCCACCGATGGCATTCAGTACGAGGACGCCGAAGGCAAGTGGCACGAGGAACTGGCCGACGGCCGCGACCGACCTCAGACCGAAATCTCGGATTGATCACGACAGACGATGACCGCGGATGGTGTGAAACCATCCGCGGTCAACCGGCGCCCTGTGGGTCGAATTACTTGCCGCAGTACTGATCGTTGACGTTCTGCCCGGAATTGGCATCGGGGCCAGGCGTGTTGTGAGCACATGGGCCGATACCTCCAGTCTGGCCTTGGGTGCTCAGCCCCGAGCCGTAGGCGTTGATGCTTCCCGTGGTGCGTGGATCGACAGTTGTCTCGTCATTGTTGCCGAACAGCCACCAGCTGTGGTTGGTATATGTCGGTTCTGACGACTGAGCCATGGCCGATGTGGCGAGACCAATCGTCAGAGCGGATGCGGCTAGAAGTTTTACATACATATTAGTTACTCCGTATCTACTTTGGTCGTCTTGGGTGCGACAGGGTGAAAACCCAATAGTCAGCCGAATGGTTCCCTGAAATTCTCGTGAAGTGGCGGTGATGCCGGGGCGACAAAAGCGCGCGCCGCGATGCGCTCGATGAAGGCGACGACTTGTTCAGGCGGGCATTGCCGCCGCCCGTCGGCCGCGCTATTCAGACGGCCCGTCTGCCGGAGTCTTCCATGCCTGAAATCGTCACTGCCGCCATGCTTGTCATCGGCGATGAGATTCTGTCCGGCCGCACCAAGGACAAGAACATCGGCCACCTTGCCGATATCATGACGGCAATCGGCATCGACCTGAAAGAGGTGCGCATTGTTCCCGACGAGGAAGACGAGATCGTCGCGGCGGTGAATGCCGTGCGCACACGCTATACCTATGTGTTCACCACCGGCGGGATCGGCCCGACGCATGACGACATCACGGCCGATTCGATCGCCAAGGCATTCGGCGTGCCCTGTGAATACGATGCCAAGGCCTATGCCCTGCTGGAGGCGAGCTATGCCGCACGCGGCATCGAATACACGGAGGCTCGCAAGCGCATGGCGCGAATGCCGCGCGGCGCCGATCATATCGACAACCCGGTGTCCGTGGCCCCCGGATTCCGCATTGGCAACGTCCATGTCATGGCCGGCGTGCCGTCGATCTTCCAGGCCATGCTCGACAATGTCGTCCCGACGCTGAAGACCGGCACGAAAATGCTGTCGGCCACGGTGCACTGTCCGTTCGGCGAGGGTCTTGTCGGCGGGCCGTTGGGTGAGATCCAGAAAGCGCATCCGGATACGATCATCGGCTCCTACCCTAAATATGGCGATGGCAAATTCTGGACCGAACTGGTGGTTCGCGCCCGCGGCGCGGATGCGCTTGAAGCCGCGCGCGCCGATGTCGAGGCCATGGTGGCCGGCTTCGCCGGCAAGGCGAGCTGATCCGGCGCAAACCGGAACCAAGGCCGACGCCGCAACGTTTCCCTGCCGCGACCGTCACTCGCAAGATCGAGGGATCATCATGCGCTTCAAGACCATCGTTGCCATTCTGCAGAACGAGCAGGACGCCGAGCGGGTGCTCGACTGCGCCATTCCGCTTGCCAGCCGCTTCGAAAGCCATCTCATCGGCATCCATGCCGAGGCGCTCCCGGTGCCCTACACTTCGGCGACGGGTTTTCCCGATACGGAGTTCCTGCAGGTTTCCGCCGACATGAACCGGGAGCGGGCCGAAAAACTCGAGGCTTTCTTCTTGAGGCGCATCGAGGATTCCGGCCTCTCCTTCGAATGGCGCAGCCTGGAGAGCTTCTCCGGCGACAGCGCGCTGACCGGCATTTCAAGCGTGCGCGCCGCCGATCTCATCATCGCCGCCCAACGCGAGACCGACGGCGATCCTAGCGCAGACGTCGATACGCTGGTCTACGATGCCGGCCGGCCGGTGCTGGTGGTGCCGCATGCCGGCCCTCTCGTCACCACGTTCAAACGCGTTCTGCTTGCCTGGAACGGCAGCAAGGAGGCCGCCCGCGCCGCGTTCGATGCCCTGCCCTTCATCATCGAGGCCGACAAAACCGACATACTGGTCATCGATCCGCCCGATACGCTCGACGAAAGCCCGGAGGCCGCGGGCGCCGAAATCGCCTCCGCGCTGTCGCGCCACGGCGCCACCGTCAGCGTCTCGGTGCAGAAATCGGGCGGCACCTCGGTCGACGACATGATCCAGAACAGGATCGCCGAGACCGGCGCCGATCTGCTGGTGCTTGGTGCCTACAGCCACTCCTGGCTGCGCCAGCTTCTGTTCGGCGGGGTGACGCGCACGGTGCTGCGCACGGCACAGGTAGCAGCCTTCCTGTCGCGGTAAGTCCACAGCGATCACTACCAGCCACCCTTGCCAAGCCGTGGGGTTTCCAGTTAATTCCGCGCGCATTCCCCTGTTTTCTTGCACGCGGCTGTCGCGTGCCGCGGAGTGCGCGAGACATGTCCCTTCCCGAAAAAGCTTTCCCGGTCTCCTGGGACCAGTTCCATCGCGACGCCCGCGCGCTTGCCTGGCGGCTTGCCGGCGCAAGCAAGGGTCAATGGAAGGCTATCGTCTGCATCACGCGCGGTGGCCTGGTCCCGGCGGCTATCATCTCGCGCGAACTCGGCATCCGCGTCATCGAGACGGTCTGTGTCGCCTCCTATCACGACTACACCAGCCAGGGACAATTGCAGGTGCTGAAGGAGATCACGCCGGCCTTGCTGGCCGACGATGGCGCCGGCGTGCTGATCATCGACGACCTGACCGACACCGGCAAAACCGCCGGCATCGTGCGGGCAATGATGCCCAAGGCCCATTTCGCGACCGTCTACGCCAAGCCCAAGGGCCGGCCGCTGGTCGATACTTTCGTCACCGAGGTCAGCCAGGACACCTGGATCTATTTTCCCTGGGACATGGGCTTCACCTATCAGAAGCCGATCGCCGACGATCACGC
This sequence comes from Mesorhizobium sp. Cs1321R2N1, assembly GCF_037179725.1. Taxonomy (NCBI): domain Bacteria; kingdom Pseudomonadati; phylum Pseudomonadota; class Alphaproteobacteria; order Hyphomicrobiales; family Phyllobacteriaceae; genus Mesorhizobium; species Mesorhizobium sp. Cs1321R2N1. The sequence continues at coordinate 4,762 of NZ_JAPYKP010000052.1, forward strand.
CGGCTGATTCGAGGCAAGCCGCTTTTTGCCAATCAGGCCAGCGCCGACGACAATATTTGCTTGCGGGGAGTGACCCGCCGACAAGATATCCTGTGAAATCGACCCTTGTTGACCGGAATCAGCCAGCGTGACCGAAGTTTTTACTTTTATTGGTCACAATTAGCCGTAAAATTGATGAGACGGCAAACGATTCTGGAGGCTGGGGCTAGCTTCTCCGATGTTGACACGGCCAACGACGCACAACCACCTCGCTGAAAGGGTCCGGCGACTCTTCGGCACGGCGCCGTGCCGTCTGCAGGTTGCTGCCCTGCCGTGGCGCGATGTTGGGAACGGCGTCGAGGTCATGCTGATCACCAGCCGCGACACTGGCCGGTGGGTGTTGCCGAAAGGCTGGCCGGAAGCCAGGGAGCCGCTCTGCGAAGCGGCCGCGCGCGAGGCCGCCGAGGAAGCCGGTCTGCGCGGCAACATCTCCCATCTCGAAGCCGGCCGTTATTTCTATGCCAAGGTGCTGGCTTCGGGCGAAGAAGTGCCTTGCGAGGTGCTGGTGTTTCCGCTGCACGTCGACAAGATCGCGGACCGCTGGAAGGAAAAGCACTCCCGCACCCGCAAATGGTTCAGTTCCAGCGAAGCCGTGCGCATGGTCAATGAGCCCGACCTCTGTCAGATCATCGCCTATTTCTGTGCCGACCCGCGCAGGTTCTCCTGATCGACGCCTTTTGCGTGTATCATGGCGGACTCACAACTCTGTGCCGCAATAGTTTGCTAATTTTTCTTCGCTAAGAATCGGTCACTCCTGGTTTGATCGATGACGGATCCCGCAGACCCACTTCAGCAAAATCCCGGCGAGCCAAAGCGCGAGCATCGGCCGCGCGTGCTCAAAGGTGGAACGATCATTACCGGAATCCAGAATTCAGAAGTCGGTTGCACGGTCCGCAACCAGCATGCGGACGGCGCCGAACTGAAAATGCCGCTCGAAGCCCGGGTTCCCGACCATTTCCTTCTCTATGTGCCGCTCGACGGCGTCGCCTATCGCTGCGAGGTCCGCTGGCGCCGCAACGACCGGATCGGCGTACAGTTCACCGGTACCGAACCCAAGCCGAAGCTGCACTACGGCTGACGCCCTGCGCACCGGCTTGCCTGGCTTTTGCAGCCTGCGGGACAGTCTTACCAGCCCGCGTATCGCGGACTGGGTGACCGCGTGTGCCTGCCGCCGGAAAATGGCAGCCACAGCGGTCAATTCTATCCCCGTTATCCACATGTGTGACACACAAGATGTTGGGGTCACAAAAGCTACGCAAACGAATCCTTGACGGCTCGAAACGAGTCGCCTTTTATAGGCCATGCGCTCCTGTTGAGAGCGCGACCGGAAAGTTCTGAGCCCGGTCTTTTTCCCGGATTATGTGCGTTTTGCCCGCATTTCCGCCTGTTTACGAGGCCGGCGGAAGCGTTGGGATCGTGGGTGGGGGGGCGACGAAAGGGAGAATTGTCGGACTGGAATAAATTGTCTGTTAATACTATATTTAGTGTTTGCAGCTAGGTTCGACGCTAGATAGTGTGAACTTCCCTCGGGTGAGGGAATCGAAAAATTCAGTTTTGAGGGACCCGCGGGGTCGGTTGGCAGCCTCGGCAAATGCCCGGCAAGGCGTTTTGTCGTGTGCGTGGCCGCGCCTGCGAAGAGGAGATGCCGGCATTGTTCGCGATGCCGGCAAACGGCGGACTGCGCGTTTCGTCTTTTGGGGGCAGAAATCCCCCGATGAAAGCGCTATATATAGACAAAAGGGACCGGACCAATGCGCATCGAGCGTCGTTTCACCAAGCCAGGACATGCAGGCCAAGAAGGGGCCGCTTATGCGGAGATCGAATTCCGCAAGGCGCTTTCCGAGATCAAGAATCCGGATGGCTCGGTGGTGTTCCGCTTGGACAACATCGACGTGCCGGCGCAGTTTTCCCAGGTCGCCGCCGACATCCTGGCCCAAAAATATTTCCGCAAGGCCGGCGTTCCCGCGCGCCTGAAGAAGGTCGAGGAGAACGACGTCCCCTCCTTCCTGTGGCGCTCCGTCGCCGATGAGGCCGAGCTCGCCAAGCTGCCGGAAGCCGAGCGCTACGGCTCCGAGATCGACGCCCGCCAGGTCTTCGACCGGCTGGCCGGCACCTGGACCTATTGGGGCTGGAAGGGCGGCTACTTCAAGGCTTCGGAGGAAGACGCGCGCGCCTTCCGCGACGAGCTTGCCTATATGCTGGCCACGCAGCGCGTCGCACCGAACTCGCCGCAATGGTTCAACACCGGCCTGCACTGGGCCTATGGCATCGACGGCCCGAGCCAGGGCCACTTCTATGTCGACCCCTTCACGGGCAAGCTGACGAAGTCGAAATCCTCCTATGAGCATCCGCAGCCGCATGCCTGCTTCATTCAGGGCGTGCAGGACGACCTCGTCAACGAGGGCGGCATCATGGATTTGTGGGTGCGCGAGGCGCGCCTGTTCAAATATGGCTCCGGCACCGGCTCGAACTTCTCGCTGCTGCGCGGCGAAGGCGAAAAGCTGTCCGGCGGCGGCCGCTCGTCCGGCCTGATGAGCTTCCTCAAGATCGGCGACCGTGCGGCGGGCGCCATCAAGTCGGGCGGCACGACGCGCCGCGCCGCGAAAATGGTCATCGTCGACGCCGACCACCCCGACATCGAAGAATTCATCGACTGGAAGGTCAATGAAGAGCAGAAGGTCGCCTCGCTGGTAACCGGTTCCAAGATCGTCAAGAAGCATCTCGAAGCGATCATGAAGGCTTGCGTCAATTGCGAAGGCCATGACGACGACTGCTTCGATCCGGCCGTCAACACGGCGCTGAAGCGCGAAATCAAGGCGGCCAAGAAATCGGCGGTGCCGGAAAACTACATCTACCGCGTCATCCAGTTCGCCAAGCAGGGCTACAAGTCGATGTCGTTCAAGACCTACGACACCGACTGGGATTCTGACGCCTACCTCACCGTTTCGGGCCAGAACTCCAACAATTCGGTGTCGCTGAAGGACAACTTCCTGCGCGCCGTCGAGACCGACGCCGACTGGCACCTGACCGCCCGCAAGGATGGCAAGGTCTTGAAGACGCTGAAGGCGCGGGACCTCTGGGAAAAGATCGGCTACGCCGCCTGGGCTTCGGCGGATCCCGGCCTGCATTTCAACACGACGATGAACGACTGGCACACCTGCGCTTCGGCCGGTGCGATCCGGGCCTCCAACCCGTGCTCGGAATACATGTTCCTCGACGACACGGCCTGCAATCTCGCCTCGATCAACCTGCTCCCCTACCGCAATGCCGACGGCACGATCGATATCGCTGCCTACGAGCACACCGTGCGGCTGTGGACCATGGTTCTCGAGATCTCGGTGATGATGGCGCAGTTCCCGTCGAAGGAGATCGCCAAGCTCTCCTACGACTACCGCACGCTGGGCCTCGGCTACGCCAATATCGGCGGCCTGCTGATGACCTCGGGCATTCCCTACGATTCCGACGAGGGCCGCGCCATCTGCGCCGCGCTCACCGCTATCATGACCGGCGTCGCCTACTCGACCTCGGCGGAAATGGCTTCCGAGCTCGGCGCCTTCCCCGACTATGATCGCAACGCCCAGAACATGCTGCGCGTCATGCGCAATCATCGGCGCGCCGCCTATGGCGACAAGGACGGTTACGAAAAACTCGCCGTCAACCCGGTGCCTCTCGTGGCGTCGGACCTGAAGCAGCAGGATTTGGCCACCCATGCCAAGGCCGCCTGGGACCGCGCTATCGAGCTCGGCGAGGAGCATGGCTACCGCAACGCGCAGGCAACCGTGATCGCGCCTACCGGCACGATCGGCCTGGTCATGGATTGCGACACCACTGGCATCGAGCCCGACTTCGCCCTGGTGAAGTTCAAGAAGCTCGCCGGCGGCGGTTATTTCAAGATCATCAACCGCGCCGTGCCGGAAGCGCTGCGCACGCTCGGCTATTCCGAGAGCCAGATCGCCGAGATCGAGGCCTATGCGGTCGGCCACGGCAATCTCAACCAGGCGCCGGCCGTCAACCCCGGTTCGCTCAAGGCCAAGGGCTTCACCGACGACAAGATCGCGGCGCTCAACGCCGCGCTGAAGTCGGCCTTCGACATCAAGTTCGTCTTCAACCAGTGGACGCTCGGCGCCGACTGGGTGAAGGAGACTTTTGGCTTCACCGACGAGCAGCTCAACGACTTCTCGTTCGAAATGCTGCCGGCGCTGGGTTTCTCCCGGAAGGACATCGAGGCCGCCAACATCCATGTCTGCGGTGCGATGACGCTGGAAGGCGCGCCCTTCCTCAAGGCCGAACACCTCCCCGTGTTCGACTGCGCCAGCCCGTGTGGCAAGATCGGCAAGCGCTCGCTTTCGATCAACAGCCACATCCAGATGATGGCTGCGGCACAGCCCTTCATCTCCGGTGCCATCTCCAAGACCATCAACATGCCGAACGACGCGACGCTGGAGGACGCCAAGAACGCCTACATGCTGTCGTGGAAGCTGGCGCTGAAGGCGAACGCGCTCTATCGCGACGGCTCGAAGCTGTCGCAGCCGCTCAACGCCTCGCTGCTCGCCGATGGCGAGGAGGATGAGGACGATGCGATCGAGCAGCTGATCCAGGCACCGGCTGCGGCGCGCGCGGCGCAGATCACCGAGCGCATCGTCGAACGCATCATCGAACGCGTGTCGCGCGAGCAGGAGAAGCTGCCCGGCCGCCGCAAGGGTTACACGCAGAAGGCCAAGATCGGTGGCAACACCATCTTCCTGCGCACCGGCGAATATGACGATGGCCGTCTCGGCGAGATCTTCATCGACATGAACAAGGAGGGTGCCACGCTGCGTGGCCTTCTCAACAACTTCGCCATCGCGATCTCGCTTGGCCTGCAATATGGCGTGCCGCTCGACGAATATGTGCACGCCTTCACCTTCACCAAGTTCGAGCCGGCCGGCATGGTCATCGGCAACGATGCCATCAAGAGCGCGACGTCGATCCTCGACTACGTGTTCAGGGAGCTCGCCATCTCCTATCTCGGCCGCAACGATCTCGCCCATGTCGACCAGTCGGACTTCTCCAACACCGCACTTGGCCGCGGCATCAGCGAAGGCAAGACCGACGCCGTCTCCAAGGGCCTGACCCGCGGCTCGCCGGTAAAGCTGGTGTCGAGGGCAAGCGGCAACGAGCCGAAGGGTTTTGCCGGCTCCTCCGGCATCCCTGCCCGTTCGGCGCCGACAGCCTTCTCCGGCTCCAACGTGCTGGCGTTGAAGCCCGCGAGCGACGAGGCGATTGCCTATAAGCGCGACTATGAGGAACGGGCCAAGGAATTGGCGGAAGACATCGCCTTCGAGGAAGCAGCCTCCGATGCCTCGACCGATCGCACCGCGGCCCTGTTCACCGACACGGCGGCCCATGAAGCGGCCGAAGCGAAGAAACTCGCCGCCGACCGCCGCGCCAAGTCGCTGCTGCAAGGCTACACCGGCAATTCCTGCTCCGAGTGCCAGAATTTTACCATGGTGCGGAACGGGACCTGCGAGAAGTGCGATACGTGCGGCGCCACGAGCGGGTGCAGCTGAGTTTATTCATGTGATGATGGACGCAAACCCGCGCGTACGGTGCGGGTTTGCTGATGGTAGGTTGTAATGAGCAACTGTGAGTGCTCTTTTTGCAAAGACGAGAATGAATTTGCGTTCCCTCGCGAGCTTCTAGCTCGAATGTCGAAGGGAAAAGTCGCCATTTTTGCGGGCGCGGGAATAAGTACAGAGAACCGAGATCATTGCAGAGATACCTTCTACGATCAGATACGCCACGAAATAGGCGCAAGTGGCGATTTGGATTTCCCCTCTCTTATGTCACTTTATTGCTGCCAGGCAGACGGAAGAATTAAGCTTGTTAGACATATCCGGGATCGGCTGAATTATTTTACGTCATTTCGCGGATTTTATATGCCGATGACTGCTTTTCATCGCGCTCTCCGCCCGCTTTTTATGATTACCGATGTCATCACCACAAATTGGGATGATTTTTTCGAAGCTGAATCTGGCCTAGAACCGTTTGTATATGACCAAGACTTAGCGTTTATTGATAGTTCCAAGCGGCGCGTCATAAAAATACATGGTTCAATTACTAATTATGGATCAATTGTCGCAACATCGGAGGATTATGCCCAATCGCTAAAAAGACTGCGCAATGGAGCTATCGGCGCCTATCTAAGGAATATTATCACCCAAAAGACAATAATCTACACAGGATACTCTTTGAAAGATCCAAATTATTTAAAACTCGTACAATCGATGGCGAAAATAATGGGTCCTTTTTCCCGGTCGTCTTATTATGTTTCACCACACATAGATCATGACTACCTACGATCTACTGGATTGAATTTGATACCCATTGAAACCGATGGCACCTTCTTTTTGGAGCAGTTTCGCTCTCACTACAATTCCCAGCTTGGCGTCGAAAAAATTATCAGCGAGGAGGCGTTCGACAACTGCGAAGGTCTCCCAGGTGAGGTAAATTCATATCATTCTTATACCGCAGATAAATTCCTGGAAACGAAGAACAGACTTCTCATACTTGCACTGTCCTACCAAGACGGCCTTCAAGACGCATAGATGCGAATAAAGGACCGACGAGCGAGCGGCGAATATTATCACTCAGGCCATGTACACGCTCTTGTTCACGGCTATGAAACCAAGATAGAAAAATATAAGTCAGAAAATAATCTGTGGGACGCTTGCTACTGCCGCGGATATCAGAATGGCTTGCTATTCCTGCTTTCAGATGAGTATGAGGTCAGCCCTCCGATTGTCGATCTCATTTTTGACGAAGCGGTCGATACGACGCCCAAAATTGTGCGATTTTCGCGAAAGAAGATTCCAAAGTTAGTTTCATGCGAGATCGAAAAAATTTTCTTCCAACTTGGAAGTGATCTGATCCCGGAGCATATGCCTTACGTGTGACTGACATTTCCCAGCCAAGTCGAACTCCGCGTCCGTCTTTCGTCCATGTTGTATTGTCACCGCTGTAACGTCGACGCCAAAGTGCCAACCTGCCCCATCTCGCGCTATTCATCGCTGCATCCTGTCAGAGCAAAGGCATCCCATGCCGAGCCACCCGGATTGGCGTTGGCGAAGTCGGGCCATTCGGCGAACGTCGCACCGAACTCCGGCAGCAGCAGCCCTTTCGGCGCCGGGGTCGCTTCGCGCGAATTCAACTGCTCGGCGCCGCCGCCGGTCAGGGCATAGACCTGCCCGTCCCATATCCTGCACAGTCCGCTGCCGTCCTGAAGGCCCGCTTCACGGTCATCGTCGGTGCAGGCGTGGCGGATGGTGCCGAGTGGAAATGCATTTTTGCCGTTGGTCCAGGTGATGTCGGCCGGCATGCTTATGTCGGTGTGGGGCACGGTCAGCGAGAACACCTGCGTCGTCAGTGCCGCCGGTTCGTTGTCGAGCGGCCGGAATTGCATGACCGCGCCCGAACGTGGCTCCCGATAGGTGGCATGACTCAGGAGGCATTCCCTGGCGCTCGCCGGATGCATGAGCCCGAGCGAACCCAGGACAACAAAGGCCAGTTTGCGAATGATCATCGAAATCTCGGGGAAAGCATTGTGAAGCAGGGCCGGCTGCGTGCCGGGCTGCACAGTCTCGCATCATCCGTGCAAAACCATAAGCGAAATCCGGAGCCGCTGCGTTTATCGCACCTCGGTCGGAAACTTGCCCCACACATACCCGCAATCTGTATGATCAGCCACAGCGGCCCAAGGGGACAAAAGATGCAGCGTTTGGCAATGATCATAGCGATCTCCGCAACTACGATTGTGCCGGCCGCAGCGGCCGCGCCCTATGTCGGGACATGGTCCAGGGACAGGTTGAACTGCCATGCGACCGCCGACGTCCAGCGCCAGACTGTGTTCACCGTGGATCAGTCGGCCCTGTCGTTTCCCGACCTCGGCTGCGAGCACGCGAGCTTCCGCAAAACCGCCACCGGTTGGATCGTTCGCGCCAGCCAGTGTTATGGCGAGGACCCATCGCTCGACGAACCATTTTCGCGCATCATCCATATCAGAAGAGATGGCGCGACGGTGCGGTTGACCTGGCGAGGATTCGACAGCGGACCTCTCGTCCGCTGCTGAAGGCGGCGACACTCAGACCAGCCCGACCAGCAAGGCCGCGCCGCCGAGAAAGCCCGCCGAACAGACCCAAAGCAGCCAGAGCCCGCGCACCCGGCATTCGAGCACAGCCGAGGCGGGATTGGCGGGGTCATAGTGCACGTCGACCTTGCCGCCCTCGACATACCGCCGCGCCTGACCGCCGACGAGGCCGGGCAGCGAGGCCGTCACGCTGGCGCCGAAAGCGACGCGATCGGCGCTGTAGCGCTGTCCGGCGACACCATAGCTGTAGATGATGCGGGATTTGAAGACAGTGCGCCATGGCCGGTAACCCACGCCTTCGAACCGGTCGCGGATCTTGATCGCCTGCAGGCCGGACGCATCGATACGGCCGGCGGTGGTCGGCCATTTTGTCGCCTGCTCCGCCATCGATTTCTGGGCAAAGCCCATGCGCAGCACAAAAAGGCCCATGAACAGCAGGAATGCCGCGGCACCAAGGTTCTGCGGCTTGGGCAAATGCGGTCCGATTGCCTCCAGCACGCCACCGACGGAAAACACCAGCACCAGCGCACCGACCACCAGCCCCGCCGAAAGCTGGATCATGAACTTGAAGGCACCGTCCGGCATGGTGCGCTCGATCACGGCCTTGCCCGGACTGGACGGGTCATAGAACACGGTTACCGCCGCGCCGCGCGGAAACCGCGCAAGGGTTTCGGCGACTTCGAAATTTCCGAGGTTCTCCTGCACGCTGTAGTGCGAACTTTGAAATGTCTTGCCGCCCACCTTGTACTCATAGGTGATGGCCGGGAAATTGCGGATTTCGGTCGAAGTGCTGCTTTCCGAGCCAGTGCCGGAGCTCGCCACCTCGCGCGCCTCGACGCGCGACGAGACGATCTTTCCAGCCGTCGGCAACCAGCGGCTGGCCGCCTTGACCTCTCGCCATTTCAGGAAAGTGACGATCGACAGCATGCCGGCGACCGTGCAGGCAAAGCCAACCAATAGAAATTTGAGCTCCAACTCGTCCCCCCGACGACCAAGAGTGCAGCAGCCCGCATATAGACAGCACGGCGACGAAAATGTCTTGTCTATTCGCAAGATTGGGAAATGAACGCCGGCAAGGCCATCCGCACGATGACGTGATAAAAGGGCTACTTGACGATCGACCTGATCGGATAAAATCCAAGAAGACAACAGCCGGGACGATGCGCATGAGTGACAAAGCCGACGACGAACCCGATATCGTGAACCAGCTCGCCTATGTCAGGGCCGACCCAACCCAGCACGACACGCTGACGCTTCTCGCCGTGATCGATGCCGCGATCGCCGAGATCATGAGCCTGAGGACGAAGCTGCGGCTGAGCGAGGAAAAGCACAGCGGGAGCAACCAGTTCCGATAGGCCGGGAATGAGCGCCTGGGCGACGGACGGTCCTAGTTCGAGTCAGCCATCATCTGCCGGCCGCCGCCGCCGGCCCAGGCGCGCCATTGCCGCTCATCGCCATGGAAGACGTTGAGGTCGATGCGGCCGGTCACGCCATGCGACAGGCCGGAGCCGGAATACTGCCAGAACAGCCACTTGCGATCAGGATAGACCTTTGACGGATGCCGGGCCACGGCGCGCAGCCAGAACGGGTAGTCCGGGAAGGCGCCCTGAAGGTTGTCGCGATAGAAGTCGGGCGCTGTGTAGATGATCGGCCGCTGGCCGTAGTGACGCTCCAGCTTGTCCATGAACACCTGCATCTTCTCCAGCACCTTTTCGCGCGACGGGCGCCGCTGGCAGCTGGAGTCGCCGTTCCACTCGACGTCGATCACCGGCGGCAGCGCGCCCTCCACCTTCGGCACGTTGCGGATGAACCAGTCGGCCTGCTCGCCGGCGGTGCGGCACCAGTAGAAGAAGTGATAGGCGCCGCGCTTGAGGCCGGCGGCCTCGGCGCCGCGCCAGTTCCTGGCGAACATCGGGTCGAGATGGTCGCCGCCGTCGGTCGCCTTGATGTAGGCGAAGTTGGCGCCCTGGGCGCGCAGCTTCTCCCAGTTCACGTTGCCTTGCCAGCGCGATACGTCGACACCGTGCACGGCAAGGTGACGGGGCGACGAGCGACCGAAATTGATCGGCTTGGCATCGCGGAAGCCGTAGCGCGTGACCGGGCCTGCAAGCATGGGCGGTGCCGCCCGCGACAACAGCTTCGGCGGCGACACCAGGGCAGCCTCCTCGATCGGCGGCTCGACGCTGTCGGGCAGTTCGGCTGCAGGAAACGCCACCGTCTCCTCCTCCGCCAGGCCAAAGGGCCGAGCGGTGTCGTCCTCGGGCGCAACCTCGACCCGATTGCGCGCCGCGTTTGCCTTGGCCTGCGGAACGGATGCGATCGGCGCGCTTGGCCGGACAACCGAACTGGTGGTTTCACTGGATGGCTTCTGCATGTCGAGCGCATCCATGCCCGATGTCGACGAACAGCCGGCAAGGCACAGCGATGCGATCACGAAACTGATGACGCCTGGTAACCGCATCTGGACCTGTACTCAAAACACAACAGACCGAAGGCAACGGCCGACGGACAACCAGACGAGTTATGAACGAGAAATTACCAATAAAGATTGAATCAAGTTTTTTACCATAGCTGTGGCCCCTTTCAGACAGCCGCCGGTAGCGGTCCGGCCAAGCCTTGACAGCGCCATGATGTGGCTGTTGAGAACGGTATGCGGCGTTTGCGCCGGCGTTCCCAAGATTCCTGACAAGGCACGCGACTGGCTCGTCAACGACAAGCTCGACGAACTCAGGGGCCTGCTCGACAGCGGCAGCTGAGGAACACTTTCAAAAGGGAGCTTGCGTGCAGTTATTCATCGACCAGAGCGTTTGTTTCATCGAGAACCATCAGGCCTGGGCGGGCCTCGTGGTCGGATTGCTGGCCTTCGGCGAATCGCTGGTGCTGGTCGGCATCCTGTTACCCGGCACCACGGTACTGATCATCGTCGGCGGCCTAGTGGGCGCCGGTGTCGTCCAGCCCCTGCCCGTTCTTCTCGCCGCGATGATCGGTGCGACGCTCGGCGACACCATCTCCTATTTTCTCGGCAAATGGCTCGGGCGCGGCGTCGTCCACAAATGGCCGCTCAACCGCTATCGCCGCGAGATCGCCAGGGCGCGCCTGTTCTTCCAGCGCTACGGTTTCGCCGCGGTTTTCGTCGGCCGCTTCTTCGGTCCGGTGCGTGCCACCGTGCCGCTGGTCGCGGGCATGATGGGGATGAACAGACGCCGCTTCCAGATCGCCAACATCCTGTCGGCGATCGTCTGGGCGCCGGTCGTGCTGTCGCCTGGATGGCTGGTGGCGAAAGGGGCTGACAATCTGCCCGAACTCGACGCGACCAGCCTGTTCGGCTTGGCGGTGATAGCGGCCATGGTGGCGGCGATCATCGTCGCCATAATTGTCATCAGGCTGCGAGGCAAGCGCGATACACGGGCTTAGCGCGTATTGCGATCGAGGGCGCCAAGCATCAGCGCCTCCTGAAGACGCCGATCATCGGCCCCAGGTTCCAGTAGTCGTCGTTGCGGCCAATGGCCGGAGCGAGCAGGCTCGATATCGTGCCGTCGAGAAAGAGCGCGTTGTCGCAGCCGAGCGCGTCACGAAACAGGCGGGCGAAGGCATGGAACGTCACCGTGCCGTTCGAAATGGCAAAGACGGCAATCCCATCCTTTCGCACCCCGACGCCGTCGCGGCTTTTGCGCGACGTGCCGTCGGACCGGAATTTCGGGTGAAGCTGGCCGTCGATCACCAGCATTGGCCCTGATTGGGTCGCATAGTCGGTCGCTGGCCGCTGCCTGACGAAGTCCCTGGTCGCCCGGACCACGGCCTTGCCGCCGCCGACGTAGAAGATGCCATTCGGCTGCAGCGAAAAGTTGCCGCTGCCCGATCCCGTCTTCACACCGGCCATTTCCTGGCCGCGTTCGACATAGAGGCCGACCGGCCTGAGGTCGGGATGATACATGCCGGCATTGAGGGCAAACAGCATGGTACGTCCGGCCGTGCGCTGGGCGTCGTCGAGATTGTGCAACGATTGAAAAGGCTTGCCCGCCGGGTCTTTCCAGAACAGTTCGATCGAATACAGCTTTGGATCGACCTCGCAGACGAGAAAGCTCGCCGCCTCGAAGGCGACGTCACGGCACGGCGGCACCGAAGCGAACCACTGGCCGAATGCCACCGTCGTGGCGACCGCGTGCGGCAACGCGGCCTTGAGCAAGGCCAGCAACAACGGTGCCGAATGCAGGAGTGTCAAAAAATCCATGCGCGTTCCGGATTGTCGGTTCCAACGAACTGTCGGGATAGCACCGCTTGCCGGCACGATGAAGGATTTGCTTGAGGGGGAGCGTGGACTACGGCCCGGACGGCCCGCGGCGGCTATTTGACGGCGCTGACCAGCTTCTCTTCGCCGGCAAGAATGGAGACCCAGTGCCCGGTGTCGTCGCTCGCCTGCCTTTTCAGATAGCGATACGGCGTCTGGTTCCAGAGACGAACCTTGTCGACAAGGTTGTCGAGGATGAAGTCGCCCTTGTCGGTACGCACCGTCAGCACGGCATGGCCTTCGCCGTCCGGCTTGCGAACCACCGTCATCAGGAGATTGGCTATGGCAATGCCCAGGCTGTTGAGCTCACGCCGCTTTTCCAGCGCGTAATCCTCGCAATCGCCGAAGCCATTGTCCGGATAGGCCCACCATTCCTCCTTGCCGTAATTGTCCATGTCGCTCATCGGCTTGACGCGCGCGTTGACCGAAAGGTTTACGGCGCTGATCTCCCGCGACAGCCTGGCGGTCAAGCGTGCCGGCTCGCTGTCGGGTGAACGGATCGAGCACTCGGCGGAATGGATCTTGCAAAAATCATAGTGGCCGATCGGCTGGGAGGTCGAGCCGCCGATAACCATGGAGACGGGAGCCGTGTAGGCGGAATTTGCCGCCGAACAGAAAGCAATCAGGGCAATCGTAAGCCCCAGCCCCTTCGCCTTCCGGCGCCAACCCATCGAGGATGCCATCCGGCCCCGCCCATCTGTTTTGTTAACAGAACGTTAAGGGCGGATATTGCCGGGAGTCAATGAAGGCGTCCTATTACATCTTCGGGCATGGGTTGATGCTCTCCTGACGGTTGCAGCCGTGCAACACCGGAAGCGTGCGGGTCCGGCCTAGACAAGCCACCCCATCGCCACGCCCACCAGCAGGACGACCCCGAGCACACCGCGATAGATAACGAAAGGCCATGCGGAGAAGCGTTCCAGCACGCGCATCAGGCCCCAGATGGCGAAAAAGGCCGATATCGAAGCCACGAGCAGTCCCAGGCCGAGAACCGACCATCCATGGGCATCCAGATGCACCTTGTGCAGCTCCCATAATTCCTTAAGGCCGGCGAGCGCGATGGCCGGCAGCCCGAGCAGGAACGAAAAACGGGCCGCCTCCGCCCGCTTGAAGCCAAGCCCCAGTGCCGCCGTCAGGGTCGAGCCCGAACGGGAAACACCGGGTATCAAGGCACCGATCTGCGCAATGCCGACCAGCAATGCATCGGCCCGCGACGCGTCGGCCATGGTGCGCCGATGGCGGGCAAAGATTTCAGCCAGCCCCAGCAGGACCGCCATGGCGATGCAGGCCCAGCCAATCACGGTCAGGCTGCGCAACGGCGAATTGCAGGTGTTGAGAACGCCCGAGAGCGCCACGCCGGCGATGACGATGGGGATCGTCGCCAGCACGATCCACAGCGCCAGACGGAAATGCCGGTCGGCACAATCGCGGCGCGCGAGGGCGGCGAGTGACCCGAACAAAAGATCCCTTACGTCGCCCCAGAAATAGCTGACCACGGCGGCAAGGGCCGCCAGTTGCATGGCGGCGGAGAAAGCGGAGCCCGGATCCTGCCATCCAAGCACGGCCGGCACGATGCGCATATGGGCGGTCGAGGAAATCGGCAGCAGTTCTGTGATGCCTTGCACCAGGCCGAGGAATGCGACCTTGGCAAATCCAAGGCCGACAAAGCCCGTGTCGACGCCTTGCGTGCAGATATCAGCCATGTCGGGTTCCATGCGGGAGGGATCGGACTAGCGAAGGCATCGATGGCGATCGGTGCCCGGCAAGCCATATCGTCATGTAGCGTAGAATCAATTTACGGATTTGTAAGCTGGCGCCGCCGCGTCAGACGCGCACGGTTCAAACCGGCCCGAAGGGCCGGCGATGCTCCCATGGGTGGAGGTTGGCAAGACGATTACGGGCAAAGCCAAAGTTTCTGGCAGGTCCTGGCAATTACGTGCGCGGGCGGCACGACAGGCTCCTCTGCGGATGGCCGGCGAGCCCGCTCGAGCAGCATGCGCACCTGTTCCGGGCGCACACGGTCACGCTCCATCACAAGCAGGACCATCGGATCGCTCAAAAGCTCGTCCAGGGTGCTGATGCTGTCGTTCATCCGTCGTCTCCTCGAATGCCGGGCCCGCGACGCTTAGATAGGGTGACAAAGATGGCCCGCCAATGACGCTTTGCCGGCTATCGCGTGTCTCTTTGGACTATTTTTTGGTCATCCTGGGGCACATCCTCCTGGCGACGGGAAGGAGGAAGCCTAGGCCGGCGGAGCGCCTTCATATTGCGGCAGGCCGTCGTCCAGCATCACCCAGGGCTGTTTCGAGGTGGTCCAGATATGCATCTGGGGCCTGAACAGCGACGGGTCGTCGAGCGAACCGGTCGTAAGGCCGATGATGCCGGCGGAATCGCGCCGCGAAAACATCGTCGTTCCGCAGTTCGGGCAAAAACCACGTTTGAGATCCGGCGAGGTGTTGACCGTGGCCAACAGACCCTCGACCGTCACATCATCGATGCGGAACAGAACGCGCGCATTGAAGGCCGCGCCGATCGCCTTCTGGCAGAGCCGGCAATGACAGATGCGCTCGTTGATGGGGTCGGCGTCGGTGCGGTAGCGCACCGCCCTGCACAGGCATCCGCCCTCATATTTTGCCATCGTCTGGATCCATTGGTGGAGTGAACAGGCGGCAAGGTAGCGGCGAGGCCGATTGGGTCAATTGAAAAGCTTTGATACAAGCTCATCGATTATCGTGATGTGGCAGGACCGTCATGACAGCGGACATCGAAACAATCGGCATTGCGGCTCTGTTCGGACCGCCCTCGCCCGCCCGCGACCGCTGCGACGCCAGGATCATGGCCGCCGCGGCCGGCATCGGTTTCATGGCGATTCGGGATTTTCCCGGCGATGACTGGCTGACGCCGGACAAGCGCGCGCAAGTGCTGCGCATCTTTTCGCTTCCCGACGCCGAGAAGCAGAAACTGCTGCGCTGGAACTTCGATCACACGAAGAAGAATTTCTACCGCGGCTGGTTTCCGCTGCAGCCGCATGCCGTTTCCTACAAGGAAGGTATCGACATGGGGCCGGACCTTGCCGACGCGGCGCGACTGTCAGCCTCCGACGATCCCTTGTGCGAGCCGACACCACTGCCGGCCGAAAATACGCTGCCAGGCTGGCGTACCGCCGCAGCCGACTACTATCGCGCGATGGAGACGGTCGGCATCATGCTGATGCGGTCGATCGCCCGCGGGCTTGGCCTGCCTGAACTGATCTTCGATGCCTATTTCGACGGTGGCATCTCGACGCTGCGCCTGATCCGCTATCCTCTGCGTGACGCCAATGCCGGCGTCGATACCGGCGGGCCGGAGTTTTCGGTGATCCACAAGGGCGAGACGCGCACCATCATCGGCCGCGAACATGCCGATTCAGGCTTCGTCACTTTGCTGGCGCAGGACGGCGTCGAGGGCTTGCAAGCGAAGAACCTCGCCGGCGAATGGATCGACGTGCCTCCAGCCAACGGCACGCTGGCGGTCAATTTCGGCCAGTTGCTGGAACACTGGACCGGCGGCCGCGTGCGGGCGACACGGCACCGGGTCATTGGGCCGAAAACGGTGCGGTTCTCTATACCGTTCTTCTACGAGCCGCGTGTCGATGCGGAGATCTCGCCTCTGCCGTTGGACGACGCCGAACCGTTCGAGCCGTTTCTCTACGGCGACTATCTCTGGGAGTCGGCGACGAACTTCGTCGAGATGAGCGGCATCAAGCATCTGAGGCAGCCGCGCCGAGCCAAGGCTTCCTGAAAAACTCGCCGGCCGCCGCTGGAGACGGCCGGCGGAGACGGTGGAGGGTCATTCGGCTTCGCCGACCACCTCGTCCCAGCTCTTCACCTTGGTCTCACCGTTGAGGAACGGCAGCGCGGCAGCCGTCAGTTCCGGGGCGAAGAAGACGTCGTAGTGGGTGCGGTTGGGCAGGATCGCCAGACGGTTCTGCGACAGGTTCTCGCGCATCCAGCCGGCATCCTTCAGACCGCCGCCGAGCATCTGGTAGAACTTGATCTCATGCTCGGGCTTGTACATGTCGCTGTCGCCGTAAGCGAGCATGACCGGCATCTTGAGCTTGGGAACATCGGCCGAGAAGTCGTAGTTCTGGCGCATGAAATTGCCGAGCGCGTCGAGCAGTTTCGGGAAGTCTTCCGGATGCGGCGCGACGGCGACGTAGGATTTGTACATCGGCGTGTCTTTCATGAACGCCGCGGCGGCGGCGCTCACCTGCGCCTGCTGCGGACGCATCTCGTCGTAAAAGCCATCGGCCGCATAGCCTGTCGAGACAAGCACCAGCCGGCGCACAGCCTCGGGATGCTGGACCGCCATGCGGAAGGCAACGCCGCCGCCCAGCGAATAGCCCATGACGTCGACCTTGTCGTAACCGAGTGCCTTGACGATACCCGCCATATCGTCGCCGATCGCCTCCAGGCTGAATGGCCGGTCGCCAAGCGCCGTGCGGCCGTGCCCCTGCAGGTCGACCCCGATGACGGTGCGGTTTTCGGCAAGCTTGGGCAGGATCGGCGCGAACATATCGAAGGAGCCGAGGCCGCCATGCAGCAGAAGCAGCGGCTCACCCTTCCCATAGACGGCGTAATAGTAGTTCACGCCGTTGATCGGCAGCAGGCCGGATTTTTGCGGCTTCGGCAGTGTTGTCGTTTCGGTCGTCATGGCAGGCTTTGACTCCTCTGTGTTGGCTGGGCCCGACGCGGCCACCAAGGCTGCGAGCGAGACAAGAATGGCGATAAAAGTCGATCTGGACATGTCGGGTCTCCTCCGGTTCTGCCCAAGGACGAGCGAACACGGCGCGGGCCGACATGGTCTGTGGAAATTTTGTCTGGCGAGGATCAGCTAGGCATTGTCGGTCGACTAAAAACTGCGCGTCAGTGGCGCTTGGCTTGCACCAGATAGGCGTCGATCTCTGACTCGCCGAGCCATTTGGCGGCCTCCAGACGATGCAGTCCTTCGACAAGTATGTGCCGCTTCCCGTCATGGCGGACCTGGATCGGCATCTTCATGCCGTTTTCCAGTATATCCTCGGCCAGATGCCGGACGGTTTCGGGATGCAGCGTCTTCTTGCGCGCGGTGGGCACATAGATATCGTCGACCTTGACCTTTTGCACCCTGAGCATGCCTGTCCCCGTGGCGGAACCGCCGCCGCCCTCTGAGATAGTCCGTTTGCTGAGCGCGGCCAAGGGTGCGGCTAACGAATGCTGGCATGATCGTTTCTATTTGACGCCTGGCCGGCGGATCGCCGAAATGGCGCCTCCGATGGGCCAGGGCTTCATGATCAACCTGCCGACCGAATTTCCCGATTTCGGGCTGACGCCCGAGCAACGCCGCCACGCCGTGCGCGGTCACTATTACGAATGGCCGGGCATGGATGGCGAGCGCGGCGAGATCTGGTGCTACAGTGATCGGTTTTCGTATCGTGCCGGCGAAACCGTGACGCTGCTTGTCAGTTCCACGGCTCCGTCCTTCGGCATGACGATCGTTCGGGACGGCGGCGCCGAGACGAGGGCGTTCGAGAAATCGGGCATCGCATCTCGCTGGCAGGACAGTCCGGACCAATGCTCGGCTGAAGGCTGCGGCTGGGAAGCCTCCTTTGAATTCCGTGTGGAAAACGACTGGCCGTCCGGCGCCTACCGCGTGACCCTGACCGCCAACGGACGCGACGGCAAGCCGATCCGATCCCACCATCTGTTCATTGTCAGCCCTCCGCTTGGCAAGAAACCCGGCCGTGTTCTGCAGGTGGCGGCGACCGGCACCTGGCTTGCCTACAACACCTGGGGCGGCTCCAACCACTATCAGGGCATCACCGGCCCCGACCGTAACCAGTACTCGCCCATCGTGTCGACGCAGCGCCCCTGGTGCCGCGGCTTCGTCGTGCTGCCCGGGGATGCGCCGCGCGTGCCGTTGGAGGTCGCGGTGCCGCCGAAGACCGCGCCGCGCTATCCGCACATGGAATGGGCGCTCGCCACCGGCCATTCGAAGAAATACGCTTCGTCGGGCTGGGCCAGCTACGACAGCCATTTTTTTCGCTTTGCCGAACGGGCTGGTTACGATGTCGACCTGACAAGCCAGCACGATCTGCATTTTTCGCCCGAGATTCTCGACGGGTATGACTGCGCGGTCTTCGTCGGCCACGACGAATACTGGACCTGGGAAATGCGCGATGCGGTCGACTTCTATGTCGAGCGCGGCGGCCATGCGGCACGCTTTGCCGGCAATTTCATGTGGCAGACGCGGCTGGAGGACGAAGGCCGCCGGCAGGTTTGCTACAAATACCGCGCCCGGGCCGAAGATCCCGTCTATCGCGGCGGCGACGTGACCCGCGCCACCAATTCCTGGGAAGCGCCCGAAATCGGCCGACCGGGTTCGGCGACCTTCGGGCTCAACGCCACACGTGGTGTCTATGCCGGCTGGGGTGGCTGCGCGCCACGTGGCGTACGCGGCTTTCCGGTCTATCGGCCCGAGCACTGGGCCTTCGCCGGCACCGGCATCTATTACGGCGACCTGCTCGGCGCCGACAGCCATGTCTATGGCTACGAGGTCGACGGGCTCGATTTCGAGATACGCGGCGGCCTGCCCCATCCGACCGCCACCAGCGGCGCACCCGATGGCTTGCAGGTACTGGCCGTCGGCATGGCGAGCCAGGTCGAGGAAAGCGCCGACATCCCGATCGAGGACCAGTTTCTCGCCGACGAGGATGGCCGCTTCACCGCCGAAACTTTGTTCGGCGCGGCGAGCGACACCAATCTCGAAAAGGTCAAACGCGGCAACGGCATGATCGTCAACTTTCCACGCGGCAAGGGCGAGGTGTTCCATGCCGGAAGCTGCGAATGGGTCGCGGGCCTGCTAAGACAAGACCCGATGGTCGAACGGGTTACCCAGAATATCCTCGATCGCTATCTTGGAAAGTCCTGACATGTCGAAAGTCCAGCCCGCCGTTCAAGACACCGATGCCCGGCGCCAATCGCATCTGTTCTACCTCTCCAGCCTGCGCCGGCCGCTGATCGACCGCGCCGAAGGCATCTACATGTGGACGCAGGATGGCCGCCGTTTCATCGACGGATCGAGCGGCCCGATGGTCGCCAATATCGGCCATTCCAACCGCAATGTGCTCGATGCGATGAAGCGGCAGATGGATCGCGCCACCTTCGCCTACCGGCTGCATTTCGAAAACGAGCCGGCGGAAGAACTGGCGCGAGAACTGGCTGGAAAATTGCCGGAAGGAATGGACCGCATCTTCTTCGTCTCCGGCGGCTCCGAGGCGACGGAATCCTGCATCAAACTGGCACGGCAATGGGCTGTCGCCACCGGCCAGGCCAGCCGCTGGAAAGTGATCACCCGCTTTCCTTCCTATCATGGCGGCACGCTTGGTTCGCTTTCGATTACCGGCGACGATGCGCTGGCCGAGACTTTCACACCGATGATGCGAGTGATGCCGACCGTGCCGGCACCGACCGCCTGGCGCGACCGCGACAATCTCTCGATGGAGCAGCGTGGCGTCCGCTATGCCGACATGCTGGAGGAAAAGATCCTCGCCGAAGGTCCTGAAAGCGTCGTCGCCTTCATCATGGAGCCGATCGGCGGCGCCGCGACCGCGGCCCTGGTGGCGCCGGACAGCTATTACGCCCGCATCCGCGAGATCTGCGACCGCTACGGAATCCTGCTGATCCATGACGAGGTGATGAGCGGTGCCGGCCGCACCGGGAAATTCCTCGGCGGCGACCACTGGAACTGCAGGCCTGATATCGTCGCGCTGTCGAAGGGGCTGGGTTCGGGCTATGCGCCACTCGGCGCGCTGGCGGCGCCGATGCGACTGGTCGAGCCGCTGCTCGCGTCAGGCGGTTTCCAGCATGGCCACACCTATGCCGGCAATCCGCTGGCCTGCGCCGCCGGGCTTGCGGTGCTGGGCGAAATGGACCGGCTCGACCTGATCGCCAACGCTGCCGCCATGGGTGACGTGCTGATGGACGGGCTGAAGGGGCTGGCGAAGCGCTTCCCGTTCATCGCTGACGTGCGCGGCAAAGGCTTGCTCACCGGTGCCGAAATGGTCGCCGATCCCGATACGCTGAGGCCAATCGACCAAGGCAAGAAGGCGACGCAGCGGCTGCTCGACCTCGCCTATGAGCGCGGGCTGATCATCTATGGCCGCAGGGTCAAGGGCGGCGTCGACGGCGACAATTTCATGGTGGCGCCGCCGATGATCGTCACCAGCGAGCAGGTCGGCGAGATCATCTCCATCATCGGCGACTCGCTTGAAGTTCTGGCCTCCGAGCTAGACCTGCCGGTCGAAGGCCGGGGATAGAGCAAATGGCACCGCGTAAAGTCATCATCACCTGCGCCGTCACCGGTTCGGTGCACACGCCGTCGATGTCGCCCCATCTGCCGGTGACGCCGGACCAGATTGCCGCGGACGCCATCGCGGCGGCCGAGGCCGGCGCCTCGATCCTGCATCTGCATGCCCGCGACCCAAAAGACGGCCGGCCGACCGCCGATCCCGATGTGTTCATGCAGTTCCTGCCGCGCATCAAGCAGGCGACCGATGCGGTGATCAACATCACCACCGGCGGCTCCTCGCTGATGACGCTCGACCAGCGGCTCGCGGCACCGCTGCGGGCTGAACCTGAAATGTGCTCGCTCAATATGGGTTCGATGAATTTCGCGCTGTTCCCGATGCTCGAAAAGCCAAGGGAATGGCAGCACGAATGGGAACCGAAGCTGCTCGAAGCCACGCGCGACACCATCTTCAAGAACACCTTCGCCGACATGGAAGGCGTGCTCGAGCGGCTGGGCAAAGGCTGTGGCACCCGCTTCGAGTTCGAGTGCTACGATGTCGGCCACCTCTATTCGCTGGCGCATTTCCGCGACCGGGGGCTGGTGTCGGGACCGCTGTTCATCCAGTTCGTGCTGGGCATCCTGGGTGGCATCGGCGCCGACCCTGACAATCTCGTCCATATGAAGCGCATTGCCGACAAATTGTTCGGCGACAGCTACCAGTTCTCGGTGCTCGCCGCCGGCCGGAACCAGATGCCGCTGATCTCGATCGCAGCGGCGATGGGCGGCAATGTGCGTGTCGGGCTGGAAGACAGCCTCTACGATGGCCGCCAGCTGGCGAAATCCAACGCCGACCAGGTGCGCCGCATCCGTGGCATTCTTGACGGGCTTTCTCTGGAGATTGCCACACCTACGGAAGCGCGCGACATGCTGGCGCTCAAGGGCGGTGACCGGGTGGCGTTTTGACGAGATGACAGCGCCTGTGATGAGTGCGATCCTCCTCCGCCCCGGCACCATCGATGATGTCGAAACCATCCACGCGGCGATCCTGAAACTTGGCAGCCATATCGGTGCACCCGAGGAAATCATCGCGACGGCGGACGATCTCAGAATCTGGGGCTTCGGCGAAAGGCCCGCCTTCTCGACCCTGATCGCCGAAGTCGATGGCGAATTCGCCGGACTTTGCCTGCATTTCCCGATCTTCTCGACATGGATGGGCCGGCCTGGCGTCTATGTGCAGGACCTCTATGTCGAGGACCGGTTCCGTGGCCGCAAGATCGGCGAGCGCCTGCTGCGGCGCGTGGCGGCCGAGTGCCGCAACCATGGCGGGGTCTATCTCAGGTTGTCCGTCGATACCGACAATGAGGGCGCCAAGGCCTTTTACGAGAGGCTGGGCATTGCCTGGTCGAGTTACGAGCAGACGCAGAAAATCATCGGCGAGGCCTTTTTCGCCTTCGCCGACGCGCCGGAAAATGGGGAGCAGGAATGAAAGCCTTCTATGCGCAGGAGCAGAAGCGGCACGACCCCAAGGCCTTTCTTTCCAGCGGCGCGGCGCAGCCCAACCCGGAAAAACCGGAACGCGTCGAAAGATTGTTAGCCGGCGCAAAGTCCGCCGGCTGCACGATCGAGCGGCCGCGCGATCACGGCCTCGGCCCGGTCTCGGCGGTGCACACACCCGAATATCTCGACTTCCTCGAACATATTTTCGAACGCTGGCAGCGCATCGCTGGGGCATCGGCCGAGGTCATCCCCAACATCCACCCGATCGCCCGCAACGGCTCCTATCCGGCCTCCGCCGTCGGCCAGGCCGGATATCACATGGCCGACACCGCTTGCCCAATCTCAGGCGAGACATGGCAAAGTGCACTGTGGAGCGCCTGGAGCGCGGTCGAGGCGGCGGAAACGGTGATGGCAGGCGCTTCCGGCGCCTATGCATTGTGCCGCCCGCCCGGCCACCACGCCTTTGCCGATGTCGCCGGCGGCTTCTGCTTCATCAACAACTCAGCCGTTGCGGCACAAATACTGCGCAAACAGGCGGCCCGCGTGGCGATCCTTGATGTCGACCTGCATCACGGCAACGGGACGCAAGGCATTTTTTATGCGCGACCTGATATGCTGACGGTGTCGCTGCATGCCGATCCGGTGCGGTTCTACCCGTTCTTCTGGGGCCACGCCGACGAGCGCGGTGAAGGTCCGGGACTTGGCTACAATTTCAACCTGCCGCTGCCGCGGAAATCCGCGGATGCGGCGTTTCTGGAAGCGCTCGACGTGGCGTTCCAGCGTATCCGCGCCTTCTCCCCCGATGCGCTGGTCGTGGCGCTCGGCCTCGACGCGTTCGAAGGCGATCCGTTCGGCGGGCTCTCGGTGACGACGCCGGGCTTTTCGCGCATCGGCGAGGCGATCGCCGGGCTTGGCCTGCCGACGGTCATCGTCCAGGAGGGCGGCTATCTCTGCGACGCGCTCGGCGACAATCTCACCGCCTTCCTCACCGGTTTTGGCGGCAAGGCGCGGTGACAATGCAAGCTCGCGTCAGGGGCGTTGCTGTCTGAGCATGGCGATCACCCGGTGAACGCTCTCAAGCGTCTCGTCGATTTCGGACGCCGTATTGTAGTGCGCGATGCCGATGCGCACGACGCCCTGCTCGGCAGGAATGCCGAGCTGGTGGACGATCTCCAAGGCATAGTTGTGGCCCGACCACAGGAAGATGTTTTCGGCGTTCATCTGCCTCACGATCGTTTCGGGCACTATGCCGTCCACGGTGAAGGAGACAGTCGGCACGCGATCGCCGAGCCGTTTCGGATCGGTGATGCCGTGGACGGTCAGCCCGGAAATATCGGACAGCCCATCGATCAGCCTTTGTGCCAGCGGGTTTTCATAGGCGATGGAGACTTCGAACGCCTTGGCAATCCTGCGCCTTCTCGACCCGTCCTCGCCGGCCGACGTGCCGAGTCCGGCAAAATAGTCGACCGCGGCCGTGAGCCCGGCCATCAGTTCGATCTGCGGCGTGCCGAGTTCGAAACGCTCTGGCAGTCCGTTCGAGGAACAGCGGCATTTATAGGCTTTCAGACCGTCGATGACGTCGCGCCGGCCCCACAATATGCCCATATGCGGACCGAAGAATTTGTAGGCCGAGCAGATCAAAAAATCGCAGCCGAGCTCCTGCACGTCGATCAGGCCATGCGGTGCGAATTGCACGGCGTCGACATAAACCAGCGCGCCGGCCTGTTTTGCAAGTTGGGTCAAGGACTTGACCCTGTTGATCGAGCCTGTGAGATTGCTGGCATAGTTCAACGCCACCAGCCGAGTCTTCCCGGACAACAGGCTTGCCAGCATCGCCTCCTCGATCTGCCAGGTCTTTTCGTCGAACGGCAGCCAGTGCACGACGAGGCCAAGGTCCTCGGCCAGTTGCAGCCAGGGCGACACATTGCCCTCATGGTCCATGCGGGTGAGGATGATTTCGTCGCCGGGCTTCATCGTGCGGCCGAGCGTGCGTGACATGTGATAGGTCAGCGTCGTCATGTTGGCGCCGATGATGATTTCCTGCGGGCTCGCCGCACCGAGGAAATCGGCCATCGCCTGATGCGCCTCGTCGACGACCTGCTGCGCCGCGATCGTCGTTTCAAAATGGCCGCCGAGATTGGCGTTGGTCGTGAGCAGGCAGCGCGAGACCGCGTCGGCCACAGCCTGCGGCACCTGCGTGCCGGCAGGATTGTCGAGATAAATGCGGCGACGGCCCTTGTCGGTCAGCAAGAGAGCGGGAAATTTCCCACGCACGGCCTCGATCGAAAAGTCCACCATTGTCTTCCCCCGTTGCTGTTACTCGACAATTCCGCGCCCGGAATCGATTACGGACAGGGATTGCCCACCCTCTGGTGAACGGCATCCACCGCCTTCTGCATTTCTTCGGTCCAGACGACATCCACCGAGGACAGCGCCATTTCCAGTTGGGAAATGGTTGTCGCGCCGATGATGTTGGAGGTCACGAAGGGCCGGCTCGAAACATAGGCATTGGCAAACAGCGCCGGCTCCAGGCCGAAAGAGCGCGCCAGTTCATTGTATTCGAGTTGCGCTTCGGCGGCATTGGGCGTCTCATAACGCTGACCGCGATTGAACAGTTGCGAGCGCGAGCCCTGCGGGCGGGCGCCGTGATCGTATTTGCCGGTCAGATACCCCTGTGCAAGCGGCGAATAGGCAAGCAGCGACACCCCTTCGCGCTCGCAAATCTCGGCGAGGTTTACCTCGAAGGTGCGGTTGACGAGGTTGTAGGCGTTCTGGATCGAGGCGACGCGCGGACCGATCTCTTGGCCGGCCTCTGCGAGGAAGCGCATCACGCCCCACGAACTCTCGTTCGAAAGGCCGAAATGGCGGATTTTTCCTGCCTTCACCAGTTCCTCGAACACCGCGAGCGTCTCGGCGATCGGCGTTTCGCCGACTGGTGCGCCGACAGAATCGGCACGCCGCGCCACCGCCCCGATGCGCGTCGGGTTGGCACCCCAGGGGATCTCTCGTTCCGGCCAATGGATTTGATAGAGGTCGAGATAGTCCGTGCCGAGCTTGGCCAGCGACTTGTCGATGGCATCAAAGATATCGGCCCGTACCAATTGAGAGGGCCGGTCACCGCGAAACCAGGCATTGGCCGTGCGGCCGACGACCTTTGAGGCAAGGATCACCTTGTCACGATTGCCCTTGGCCTTCATCCAGCTGCCGATGATCTTCTCGGTCCGCCCTTGCGTCTCCGCCTTGGGCGGGATCGGACAGAGTTCGGCGGTGTCGATGAAATTGACGCCACGCGAGAAGGCCAGGTCCATCTGGGCATGGCCCTCGGCCTCGGTGTTCTGCTGGCCCCAGGTCATCGAACCAAGGCAAATCTGGGTAACAAGAAGATCGGTCCGACCGAGACGGCGTTTGTGCATGGAATTCTGCTCCGGAGGGAAGGTATGCGCGGCTGCGCGGAGAGGAAATCGCATCTTATAGGAAAGCGGAGGCGCTCTCCAAGCCTCGCCGGGCCGACTTTTGCGTGAGCAGGGGCGGTTAGCGGCGTACGGCGGCCACGGCCCGGCGCTTGGCCTCGTCGATCAGCATATTGGCGATCTGCATGCGGATCATGGCGCGCTGGCGCAAATGCGGGGCAACGCGGTCGGGATGATTGGCGAAAGCAAAGCTGCGGCGCATGCGACCGAAATCGGCAGCGCTCTTGGGCTCATCCAATCCCAGTTCGACCGCAATCGATTCAGGATCGATTAGCGGTAATTTTTCTTCCGGCTTCGGCTCTTCGCCAGCCAGGGCGAGCCTGGCCTGTTCAAGCAAGGCAGCAAATTCGCCGGCCAGATCGACACCAGCCTCGCGATATTCCGCGGCGGATACCTTGATGCGGCCGGAATGGAGTTCATCGGCGACCGAGAGATAGTCGAACGGGATGGATGGGCGCGCGCCGGTCTCCTCGCCCTCGCTGCCGTCGCCTTTGTCGGAGGCAACGAAGAGGGCGTCGAGCAGTGATGCAAAATCTCGCTTGGCGCCGGTAGCGATGTCAGCCTCCCCCTTGCCTGACTGTCTGGATTACCGAGCATAGAACCGGCTCGTTAAAAATACATGCCACCGGTCTTAACGAATTTAGCCGTTGCGAGGATTGCTATCGAGGATCAATGCTCCCCAAACCAAAACCGGACTGCACCTTCATGCAGTCCGGAATTCGCCGGCGAGGAAAAACTGGCCATGTGCCAGCTTCGAAGCCTACGACTGGCGCGGCGCAGAAGTCCCATCGGAGCCGCAAAAAAATTCTAAAAAATCATCCGGGCATGGCAGGCATGCAAATGCTGCACTGCACAATCTTCACGATTCACCTATACTGTCTGGCGTGGAGGACCAATCAGGAGCCTGAAACATGGGTTTCTTCACGGAAATGTTCGCCCGGCCGCGCCCGCAGGAACATCAGAGGTATCGCGCGGCGCTCGCGTTGCTTCATTCAATGAGCAATGCCGAGCGTGCCGACATCGGCGTCAAGCCCGCCGATTTCCCGCGCATCGCCCGCGAAATGTCCATCCGCTAAGCAGGTGCGAGATGTCCCGGATCGATCCAGGACATCTCAATTCCTCAACGCGATCCCAGGAACGTCGCCTTGCCAAGCGGCACGCCATTGTGGCGAAGGATGTCGTAGGCGGTGGTGAGGTGGAAATAGAAGTTGGGCATGGCCACATGCAGCAGATACTGCATGCCGCGCAATGTCGTTTCCCGGCCCGCCAGCTTCAACTCGATCATCCTGTCATCCGACCCGTCGATATCGGCTGCCGAAAAAGTCGCCAAATAGGCGACCGTCTTGGCGATCCGCGCTTCGAGTTCGGCAAAGCTTGCTTCATTGTCCTCGTATTTCGGCACTTCGCGGCCGGCCAGCCGTGACGGCGCGCCCTTGGCATGGTCGGTTGCGATCTGCACCTGCCGGGTCAGCGCGAACATGTCGGGCGCAAGCCGCGCCGTCAAAAACACCTGCGGGTCGATCTTGCGATCAAGCGCATTCTGTTCGGCTGCCGCCAGCACACTGGAAAGTGCCTTCAGCCTGGCTGAAAACACGGGCACGGATGCCTCATACATCGATATCGTCACGTCAGATCTCCTGTCCGGCAGGAACGCCGGCGGAAAGACGTAGCGCCCTCAAGCGCGATTCTTCAAGCTGAAGCCGCACGGCGTCACCACGTCGCCGCAATCGCCATGGTAGAATCTTCGTTATCGAGCGGAGATTCCCGATGAGACGCGCCCTTCTCGCAGCGACTGCCCTTCTCTCCCTTGCCACGACAGGCCAGACGGCATTGGCCGCCAGCGATACACCCGAAGCGCCTTACGTCGATGATCGGTCGAGCGCGGATGCGGTCGTCCGCTCTCTCTACAGCGCCATCAACCGGCATGAATTCGCGCGCGCCTGGAGCTACTACGGCGATACAAAGCCGGCAAAGGATTTCGATACATTCGTCAAGGGCTATGACGGCACCGACAGGGTGGAGGTCAGGACCGGTCCGATTTCGGACGAGGGCGCGGCGGGCAGCATCTATTACAACGTCCCGGTCGCCATCCAGGCAACCGACAAGAAGGGCGAAGCGAAGGTTTTCGCCGGCTGCTACACGCTGCGCCAGGTCAATGCCCAGATCCAGGCGCCACCCTTCCAGCCGATCTTCATCGACAAGGGCGCGCTGAAGCCCTCCACCGCCGATCTCGACGAGGCGTTGCCGCCAAGCTGCGGCGACGGTCCGCCGCCGCCGAAGAAGGATACCGCGCTGGAACAGGCGAAGAAGGCCTTCCTCGCGACCTATGGCGA
Organism: Mesorhizobium sp. Cs1321R2N1; assembly: GCF_037179725.1. Classification (NCBI taxonomy): domain Bacteria; kingdom Pseudomonadati; phylum Pseudomonadota; class Alphaproteobacteria; order Hyphomicrobiales; family Phyllobacteriaceae; genus Mesorhizobium; species Mesorhizobium sp. Cs1321R2N1. The sequence continues at coordinate 32,821 of NZ_JAPYKP010000052.1, forward strand.
CCAGTGCGACAAGGATCTTTTGGCCAATGAGCCGGAGGTCTTTTCGATCAAATACAAGGACAAGAATGCTCAGCCGGGCGACCCGGACAAGGAAACCCGCCTGTTCCACTTCTCCTGCTCGGCCGCCGCCTACAATGAAAGCTCGGTCTATTACATGACCGACGAGGTGGACGGTGTCAGGCAATTGCAGTTCGCCGAACCTCAGACCGATATACGCTACGAGAATAATGACAGCGAAGGCAAGCTGTTGAGTGTAACGGTAATCGGCTTCCAGACCACAGGATGGGCGGTCAATTCCGACTATGACCAGGACGCTCACACGATCACCACGTTCAACAAATGGCGCGGCGTCGGCGATGCTTCGGACGCCGGGACGTATCTGTTCCGCAACGGCGATTTTTCGCTGGTCCAGTATGACGTCGACGCATCCTATGACGGCGAGGAGAATCCGCAGACCATTGTCGACTACAACACCGCGCCTTAGAGCGGTCCACACATTGGCCTTTACGGCGCCTTCGACAGCATCCAATTGAGCGTGCCGCGCCAGTCGACCATGCGGATCGGCGTGCCGTGGGTACCGGTTTCGAAGCGGACGAAGCGGGTCGGATAGGTTTTTGATTTCGCGAGGATGGAGCGGAAGAACGCTTCCTGGCTGGCCACGGGAAAGACCACGTCATGGCTGCCCTGGCCGAAGAACACTGGCACGCGACGCTTGAAGGCGGGACTTGCGAGAAAGCTCTCGTCCCACAGCGATCCGAGCAGCAGCAGTCCATTCACGCGGCCGCCAGTATCCTTGCGTGCGGCAAGCTTCCAGCACAGCGCGCCACCCATCGAGCCGCAGGCGACGAAGATTTTCGCGCCCGGGGACTGTTCGGCATAGTGGTCGATCAGGGCAGCGACCAGTGCTGCGCCCTTATCGCCGAAATCAGGAAAATCCGGAGAGATATAGAGCCCGCCATTGCCGGCCATCAGGTTCTTGAGGCGGTTGAAATTGCCGCCGAAGGTGAAGTCGTCGACGCCTTGCTTGCGGCTGCCGCCCTGCCCGTGCAGATAGAGCACGATGATCGCGGCCCCTTGAGTCTTGCCGACGGCGACATGCCTGACATCGCCGGCGTCCGTCTTCAGCATCAAATCCTGCTGCACCTTGCGCACGCCGGTGTCGGTGTACTGGGCATGCACGCGCTTTTCCGGCACCTCGTCGCGCTGGTTGATGTCGCGCATCTCACGGTAGTCGAGGACCGTGTAGGCGCCGTTGCTGTCGGATGAGAGCGTCGCCGGATAGGTGAAGACATCGTCCTTGAACGGTTTTAGCGTGAGAGCATCAGCGCAGGCAGCGATCGGAAATATGATTGCAGCCAGAAAGGCCAGGAAAGCGCGAGATAAGCGGCGGCGAAGCAAGATGGGGAATGCCATACAGAAGGCATGCGGAATACAGGTCGGGTTTGTCAATCCTGCAGCACGCCGCCTGCGCTTTCCAGCGCCTCTCGGGTGTCGACATCGACGGATGCGCCCTCGCCGATCTCGACATCGATGACATCGAGCCCCTCGGCCTCGACCAGATGGCGTGCGCCGGTGTCGCCTTCGAGACGGGCGAGGGCCGCGAACAGCGAACGCGGCAGGAGCACCGGATTGCCGCGTTTGCCTTCATGCGAGGCGCGGACCACTGAGTTGCCGCCGGCCCGGCGGAAGGCATCGACGAGCCTGTCAAGGTCGTCGGATGCGACACCCGGCATGTCTCCCAGAACGATCATGGCACCGGCGACGTCTTGCGGCAGATAGGCAATTCCGGCCTTCAGCGAGGTCGACAGGCCATCGGCAAAGTCGGGGTTGTCGGCGAAGATGACGTCGAGGCCCGACAATGCCGCGCGTACCCGCTCGCGCTGATGGCCGGTGACGACAATCGTGCCTGAAGCCTTCGAGGCGAGCGCGCGTTCAGTGGTGCGGCGCACCAGCGGTTGACCATCGAACAGCGCCATCAGCTTGTTCGGTCCGCCCATGCGGCTCGACCGGCCCGCCGCCAGAAGCACGATCCCGACCTTGAGCCGGTTTTTGGCCGGCAGCGGCTCGCGCGGCTGC
>NZ_JAPYKP010000053.1:0-34099 GCF_037179725.1 Mesorhizobium sp. Cs1321R2N1
CCGGGCGCCGTCATCCTGTGTGGCCGCTTCGAAGGTGTCGACCAGCGGGTGATCGACGCGCGCGGCCTGGAGGAAGTCTCGATCGGCGATTTCATCCTGTCGGGCGGCGAGCCGGCGGCACTCGTGCTGCTCGACGCCGTGGTGCGGCTGTTGCCCGGCGTGATGGGCAATGCCGTGTCCGGTGAGGAAGAGAGTTTCGAGAACGGCCTGCTCGAACATCCGCATTACACGCGGCCGCAGGAATTCGAGGGCAGGGAGATTCCCGAAGTGCTGATCTCGGGTAATCACAAGAAGATCGCCGCCTGGCGGCGTGAGCAGTCAGAGCGGCTGACGAAGGAGAGGCGGCCCGATCTTCTGGGCGCTCAGCCTTTGGTGAAATAGTAGAAGGCGAGAAACAGGCCGACGGCGACCACGAAGCCGCGCACCATTTTCTGCGGCACGCGCTTGGCGATCCAGACGCCGGCATAGCCGCCCAGCGCGCCGGCCGGGATCATGATGATCGCCTGCGGCCAGGCGACGACGCCGCCCGAGACGAAGACGACGATGGCGACAGCGGCGATGACCACCGCGAGCATGTTCTTCAAGGCATTCAGCCGGTGGTAATCGCCGGCTTGGGTCAGGCCGAGGGTGGCCAGCATCATCACGCCCATGCCGGCGCCGAAGAAGCCGCCATAGATGGCGGTGACGAATTGCGCCAGCGAACCGGCGAGAGAACCCACGGCCGCTTCATGTCCAGGTTTCGGCGCCGGCTTCAGCCAGGGTCCGGCGGCAAACAGCGCCGTCGCGCCCAAAAGCAGCCACGGCACCAGGGCGCGAAAGGATGGATTGTCGAGCGCCAGCAGGATCAGCGCGCCGGCCAGCGCGCCGCCGGCCGAGATCAGGCAGAGCAGCAGCGCGCCGCGCCAGAAGTGCCTGATGTCGTCCCAGTAGGCGAGCGTCGAGGTGATGTAGCCGGGAAATTGCGTCACCGAGGAGGTGGCGTTGGCGAGGATCGGCGGCACGCCGACCAATGTCATGGCGCCGAAGGTGATGAAGGTGCCGCCGCCGGCGACCGCGTTGGCGGCGCCTGACAAAAAGCCCGCCAGGAAGAGCAGGATGGCGTCGAAGACAGACATGGAGGGCCGCCGTAAGGAGATGTGTACTATTTCTGCCTTAGGGAGCTTGCCGGACCTGCGCAACCCGGCACGGCAGGATTAAGATGGTGCCATGCCGGGGAGCCATGCCGGTAAAAAATGCGTGGGCAAGGCGTGACAAAGCGCCGAAATAGCTGTATGTGCCCGCCCGTACCGGCAAGAACAATCTGCCGGACCCGTCAACAATGACGGTGTAGTCGCCCCTGCCCGATGTTTTGAAGACAAATGTCTTGGAGACAAAGGACATAGCCGAGCGGTCGAATGGAACTGCAAGGCGAGCGTAGGGCGCTCTGACTGTCGGAAGAACAAGAAGTGGATTTCTAGATGGATCTCATCCGTCAGCTCGAGGCCGAACAGGCCGCCAAGATCGAAGCCAAGCGCAAGCTTCCCGAATTCCAGCCCGGCGACACCGTGCGCGTCCAGGTCCGCGTGACCGAAGGCACCCGCACCCGCGTCCAGGCCTATGAGGGCGTCGTCATCGCCCGCGCCGGTTCCGGCTTCCAGGAAAATTTCACCGTCCGCAAGATCTCCTACGGCGAAGGCGTCGAGCGCGTGTTCCCAGTCTACTCGCCGATGGTCGAAGGCGTCGAGATCGTGCGCCGCGGCAAGGTGCGCCGCGCCAAGCTCTATTACCTGCGCGATCGTCGCGGCAAGTCGGCTCGTATCTCGGAAAACACCGGCGTGCGCGCCCGCAAGCTCAACGATGAGGAGCGCGACGCGCTGAACGCCGAGAAGGCCCGCATCGAGGCCGAGAAGGTCGCCGCTGCCCAGGCCTTGGCCGCCGAGACGGCTGCCAAGGAAGCCGCCGAGAAGAAGGCGGCCGCCGAGGCCGAAGCAGCCAAGGCCACTGAGGCGACCCCCGCCGAATAAGGTTCGACGAAGGATTTGAAAAGGCGGCTTCGGCCGCCTTTTTTCGTTTCACCAGACTGTGAACGCCTTCAGTTCCGGGAATGCGGAACGGTGGTTGACCTCCAATTACATGGTGTACTAAAGAATCGTGTACAATATGATTGGAGACGACGACATGGCACTCTACACCACACAGGCCCACGTGACCGGCGGTCGCGCCGGCCATGGCGAGACCAGCGACGGCCTGCTCAAGGTCGACCTGTCGATGCCCAAGGAGCTCGGCGGGCCGGGCGGCGCCACCAATCCCGAACAGCTTTTCGCCATCGGCTATGCCGCCTGCTTCGAAAGCGCCGTCCGCTTCGTCGCGCGCAAGCAGAAACTGCCGCTCGAGGATGCCGCGGTAACCTCGACCGTCAGCCTGCTTCCCAACGGCGAGGGCTTCAGGCTCGGCGTCGCGTTGGCAGTGGAGACAAAAGGCCTTGATCAGGCGGCGGCAGAAGCGCTTGTATCGGCGGCGCATCAGGTTTGCCCCTATTCGAACGCCATCAGGGGCAGGTGGCGCTTTCGGTAAAGGCGGCATGACGACAAAGGTCGAAACGAAAGACAGCGAGGCCCCGGCGGAGGCCGCCGGGGCGATCCCGGTGCCACGGCTCGATCAGCAGCTCTGCTTTGCGCTCTATTCGGCGAGCGGGCTGATGACCAAGCTTTACCGGCCGTTGCTCGATCCGCTCGGCCTGACCTATCCGCAATATCTGGCGATGCTGGCGCTGTGGGAACGCGCGCCGAGCACGGTGGGCGACCTTGGCGAAGCGCTGGGCCTGGATTCAGCGACGCTGACGCCGCTGCTCAAGCGAATGGAGGCGGGCGGCCTGGTCACCCGCCGGCGCGATGCCGCCGACGAGCGCCGGGTGCTGGTCGAGCCGACGGCCAAGGGCCAGGCCCTGCGCGCTCGTATGAAGGATGTCTCGGCCGCACTTGCCTGCAGCGTCCCGCTCGGACCAGGTGAAGCGAAGGCCCTGCACGGCACACTCACCCATCTTGTCGCGGGTCTGCGCAGCGCTGTGGCCCCCGACCGGTCGACGGACGCGGAAGCGTCGGCCCCCGACACGGGAAAATCCTAGCCGTCAACGCAGCCGTCCATTGCCGTGGCACGGATCGTTCCGGAATCTCCGGATTGAAGGCATCCAAATCCGTTTTCGGCTATCCCGACGCAGCGGACCGTCTTGCATGGCGCTTGCGGAAAGCTAAAGTCGGCGCCGGATTTTCCTGCAAGCCCGGTCGATATCCGGGCGCTTTCAATTTCCGGGGAGTGTTGTCATGACCAAATCAAAATTGCTGCTGGCCGGCCTGCTCGCTCTCGTCCTGGCGCCCGTTGCCGCCTTCGCGCAGGCGCTGCCCGATCTCGGCGGCAAAAAGGTGGTGGTGGTGACGGAGAATGCCTATCCGCCGCTGCAATTCATCGATGCCAAGACCGGCAAACAGATCGGCTGGGAATATGACGCGATGAACGAGATCGCCAAGCGGCTCAATTTCAAGGTCGAGTACCAGAACACCTCCTGGGACGCGATGATCCAGGCGGTTTCGGATAACCAGTACAACATCGGCATGACCGGGATCACCATCAAGGACGACCGCAAGCAGAAGGTGGATTTCTCCGACCCCTATATGCGCTCGGAACAGTTCATGCTGGTGCGCGGCGATGAAAGCCGCTTCACCGACGCCAAGACCTTCGGCGCCTCCAAGGACGGGCTGATCGGCGCGCAGGCGGGCACCACGCCATTCTATACCGCCGTCTACAGCGTGCTGGACGGCAATGAGCAGAATCCGCGCATCAAACTGTTCGAAACATTTGGCGCCACGGTGCAGGCGCTGAAATCCGGTGATGTCGATGTCGTGCTGACCGACGGCACCGCGGGCAAGGGCTATGTCGATGCTTCGGAGGGCAAGCTGAAGCTGATCGGCGGCCCGCTCGGCACCGAGGATTTCGGCTTCATCTTCCCCAAGGGCTCGGACCTGGTGAAGCCGGTCAACGCGGCGATCGCGGCGCTCAAGGCGGATGGAACGCTCGATGCGCTCAACAAGAAATGGTTCCTTGATTACAAGATGGGGCAGTGAGCCAATCTTGTTGAAGGAGTCGTCTGAGGGGCAGGGAGTTGCGCTGAGGCTGCCCCCGCGTCCCTCTCTCAGTTCTTACACCGCCTGATGGCAGCCCCCTCCATCTCCAAACCCGACTTTCCCTGGTGGCTCGCCGTTGCCGGCGTCCTTGCGTTGGCGGCTGCCCTCGCCATCGCGGCCAGCGATCTCTACGCGCAGGTCTTCGCCACTGTCGCCAAGGGCATCGGCATCACCGTCTTCGTCACCATGGTCGCTTTCGCCATGGCGTCGATCATCGGCCTCGGCATTGCGCTCATGGGCCTGTCGGGCTCGACCTCGCTGCGGCAGATCGCGCGCTTCTATGTCGAGATCATCCGTGGCGTGCCGATCCTGGTGCTGCTGTTCTGGATCGCGTTTGCCGGCGCGCCGGCGTTCGTCGCGGCCTGGAACGCGCTGACCGCGCCGTTGCAGAGCGCCGGCATTCTCGGCGAGCTGCTGGTGCGCGACGTGTCGTTGCTGTGGCGCGCCATCATGGCGCTGACCATCGGCTATTCGGCCTTCATCTCCGAGGTTTTCCGGGCCGGCATCCAGTCGGTCGAGAAAGGCCAGATCGAGGCGGCGAAGGCCTTGGGGCTGAGCCGCGCGCAGCGCTTCCGGCTGGTCGTGTTCCCGCAAGCGATCCGCACCATCCTGCCGCCGCTCGGCAATGATTTCGTCGCCCTGGTCAAGGATTCCTCGCTGGTCTCGGTGCTCGGCGTCGCCGACATCACGCAGATGGGCAAGGTCTACGCCGCCGGCTCATTCCGCTTCTTCGAGACCTATTCGATAACAGCCTATATCTATCTCATCCTCACCGTCGGCCTGTCGCTGTCGCTCAGGGCGTTGGAGCGGCGTTTGCGCCGCCAGCACGAGGAATAGTTTTTCGGCCAGGACAGCGTTAGGCTCGGGTGCTTACCGGAGGAGCGTGCCCATGAACATCGACAAGGCCAATGCGGCGCTGGATTCGGTCTACACGGCCGATACGCCCGAAACGCTGGCGCAAGCCTATGCCGCATGGGCGGCAACCTATGACAGCGAGACCGCCTCGCTCGGTTATCTCCTGCCGTTCCTGATCACCGCCTGGGTGGCGCGCCACGTGCCGGCGGGCGAGGGGCCGCTGCTCGACGCCGGCTGCGGCACCGGCCTGTCGGGACCTTCCTTGAAAGCGCTCGGTTACACCGACATTGCCGGGCTGGATCTCTCGGACGACATGCTCAAGATCGCCGGCAGCCGCAATGCCTACAGCGAGCTGAGCCAGGCAATGCTTGGCGGCCCGCTGCCGTGGCCGGACGGGTATTTCCGCGCCTTCTTCTCCACCGGTGTGTTCACCATCAGCCACGCGCCGGCGTCTGGCCTGCACGAGCTGGTGCGCATCACGAAGAAGGGCGGCCACGCCATCTTCACCGTGCGCGACCAGGTTTTCGAGAGCGGCGGGTTCCAGGCCGTGTTCGATGGATTGGAGCAGGGAGGAAAGTGGCGGACGGTTGAGGCAAGCCCGTGGTTTCGCTGCTATGCGATCGCCGAGCCGGACGCGCTGGTGAAGACCTTTGTGTTCGAGGTGATCTGAGCGCTGGCGACACGCCGCAATTGCCGAAAACCCAAAACATTGCTATCTACCCGGCGATGGAAGAGCTTTTTGGCGATCCGGCCTACAAGGGATTCGTGCTGCAGGACAGAAAACGCCTGCCGTCGCGCTTCTCCGCGCGCGTGTCCGGCGCCCTGACCAGCCGACTTCGCTGATCCCTGACGGCCGGCCGCGGGCTTGCGGCATCAGTTCTTTCCCATTCTCATATCGACGGATTTACGCACATGAGCGCACCGCGCACCCTCTACGACAAGATTTTTGACGACCATGTCGTCGACCGCCAGGACGACGGCACCTGCCTGCTCTATATCGACCGCCACCTCGTCCATGAAGTGACCAGCCCGCAGGCCTTCGAAGGGCTGCGCATGAGCGGCAGAAAAGTCCGTCACCCGGAAAAGACGCTGGCCGTTGTCGATCACAATGTCTCGACCTCGCCCGAGCGCAAGTTCGGCATCAAGAACGAGGAAAGCCGCATCCAGGTCGAGGCGCTGGCCAAGAACGCCAGGGATTTCGGTGTCGAGTATTATTCCGAGAACGATATCCGCCAGGGCATCGTCCACATTATCGGACCTGAGCAGGGCTTTACGCTGCCGGGCATGACCATCGTCTGCGGCGACAGCCATACCTCCACCCATGGTGCTTTCGGCGCGCTGGCGCACGGCATCGGCACGTCGGAAGTCGAGCATGTGCTGGCGACGCAAACGCTGATCCAGCGCAAGGCCAAGAACATGCTGGTCCGCGTCGATGGCGTGCTGCCGGAAGGTGTCACGGCCAAGGACATCATCCTCGCCATCATCGGCGAGATCGGCACCGCCGGCGGCACCGGCTATGTCATCGAATATGCCGGCGAGGCGATCCGTGCGCTGTCGATGGAAGGCCGCATGACGATCTGCAACATGTCGATCGAAGGCGGCGCGCGCGCCGGCCTGATCGCGGCGGACGAGACCACCTTCGCCTATGTCAAGGACAAGCCGCGCGCGCCCAAGGGCGCTGCCTGGGACGCGGCGCTCGAATACTGGAAGACGCTGCGGACCGACGAAGGCGCGCATTTCGACAAGGTGATCGTGCTCGACGCGGCGAAACTGCCGCCGATCGTCTCCTGGGGCTCTTCGCCCGAGGACGTCGTCTCCGTGCAGGGCATCGTGCCTAACCCGGAAGACATCACCGACGAGAACAAGCGCACCTCCAAGCTGCGCGCGCTCGACTATATGGGCCTGACGCCGGGGACGAAGATCACCGACATCACGCTCGACCGCGTCTTCATCGGCTCCTGCACCAATGGCCGCATCGAGGATCTGCGCGCCGTCGCCAAGGTGGTCGAAGGCAAGACGGTCAGCCCGCATGTCGATGCCATGATCGTGCCGGGCTCCGGCCTGGTGAAGGAGCAGGCGGAAGCCGAGGGTCTGGACAAGATCTTCCTTGCCGCCGGTTTCGACTGGCGCGAGCCGGGCTGCTCGATGTGCCTGGCCATGAACGACGACCGGCTGAAGCCGCATGAACGCTGCGCCTCGACCTCGAACCGCAATTTCGAGGGCCGGCAGGGCTTCAAGGGCCGCACCCATCTGGTGTCGCCGGCTATGGCGGCGGCGGCGGCGATCGCCGGCCACTTCGTCGACATCCGCGACTGGAAATAAGCAGGCTCGGCATTGACCCGAGCCTTGCGCGGCCCGGGTCAGGCCTTGCCGTCACGCCGTATGAGCTCGTGGAATTCCTCCCGGCGACCAGGTTCGTCCGCCGCGACCACGAGCGCCAGCTGCTGTTCTTCGAAGAGCTTGAACCACTCGTCCCATTCGACAAGCTCATAGCCGCCGGCATTGATGGGCCGTTCCGGCTGGTCCTGGTCCTGATAGGCGTTCTGGCCGAAGACCAGCCTCAGCATGGGCTGCGTCCCAGCCTCCGGCGATATGTCGACGATTGCCGGAAAGCCGGCACGCCCGGCAGCCCATGAACGGATTGCATCGTGGTCGGTCAATGTGATCGTGTCGGCCATGGCCTGCTCCTGGATTGTGAATTGAGGAACGCTGCCGACCGCACCGGGTTCCCCGCCGACATACCGCGCCAACAGCCTGGCTTAACGGCTTGTTTGGGCTTGTCCCCTAAGGTCTTCCGTGACGTCAAGCGAAGGGAAGTCACGGTCCTTTGGACACTGGCCTGTTCATAGCGTTGCTCAATCCGACGATCGCGCTGGCGCTCGGCGCGGCGTTTCTCGTGCTGTGGTTCTATCAGCGCCATCGCCCCTATCTGGCGGTGCTGGCGCTCAGCTACTGCGTCTCGGCGCCCGGCTTCCTGTTCCAGTATTTCACCTTGCCGATCGGCGTGGTGCTGACCAAGCTGGTGTCGAACATCTGCTTCACCATCGCCGCCTGCTGCCTGTCCGGCGCCATCATCGCCCGCTACGGCAGGAAGGTGCCCGGTGTGGGAATCGCCGTGCTGGCGGGCGGCGGCCTTGCGGCGTTCGCGTGGTTTCTCTTCGTCACCCCGGATCTCACCTGGCGCATCCTGGCGATGAATTTCGGTTTCGGCGGCCTCAGCCTGCTCGTCGCCGCCGAATTGCGCCCGGTGCGCAACAATGGCCCGACAGAAAAGATCCTGTTCGTGCTGTCGCTGCTGTCCAGTGTCAATTTCTTCGTGCGCACCCTGGTGGTGGTCATCGCGCACGGGCCCTTCGCCAGCTATGACGGCTTCTACGGCTCGTCCTACTGGACGACGGCGCTGTTGTCGCACGCACTGCTGTCGCTGCTGATCGCGCTTTGCCTCTTCACCGCGGCCGCGCTCGACGTGATGAAGGCGCTGAAGACGGAAACCCATACCGACCCGCTTTCGGGGTTGCTCAACCGCCGAGGTTTCGAGGAGCGCGCCGCCATGCTGCTGCAGCATTGCGCCATGGCCAAATTCCCGGTGGCGCTGGTGCTGGCCGACCTCGACCATTTCAAGGCCCTCAACGACGTGCACGGGCATGCCGCCGGTGACCGCGCGATTGCGGACTTCGCCGCCAAGCTGCGCTCGGCCACGGGAGCACGAGGTGCAGCGGGGCGCATCGGCGGCGAGGAATTCGCCGTGCTCCTGCCGCTGACCGATCTCGCCGCCGCCCGGCTGTTCGCCGAGGCGGTGCGCACACTCTATTCGGCCGGCGGCGTCGACGGGCTTCCCGCCGGCACGAAGGTCACCGCCAGCTTCGGCGTCGCGGCCCGCAGCGGCGACGAGACGCTGGAGCCCTTGTTGCGCCGGGCCGACGAGGCGCTTTACAAGGCCAAGAAAAATGGCCGCGACGGCGTGCGCGTCTCCTACGAGCGGCCGGAGACGGTGTTCGTGCCGGAGCCGCTCAGGGCCAGCTGACCGCCGCATCCGCGCTCGGCGTTAACGTCTTTTTCGCCCGTCGATGTTTAGCTGTCGGCAGGGGTTTGAGGATCCATGAGCGGCGCCAACTTCATCCTGTTGATCAACCTGGCGGTCGCCGGCCTGCTGGCGGCATCCTTCATGGCTGTCTCGTTCCACGATGCCGGCCGCGCGCCGGCGCGCTGGCTGGCGTCAGGTTATGTCCTGGGCATGGCCTATTCGGCGATCGAATTCAGCATTCCCGTCTTCAGCGACGCGCGGCTTCCGGTGGTTACCGCCTTTGCCGTTTTCCTTGGCGCCACCATTGCCTTCAATGGCGGACTTGCCCGCAAATATGGCGTGGCGCCGCCATGGACGCCGATGCTGTTCTTTCTGGCCGTCACCACCATCGCGGTCTATTTCGTGCAGGATCTGCCGCGCCAGTCGCTCACCCGCATGATGGCCTACCAGCTTCCCTACGCAGCCATGCAGTTCACCGGCCTCGGCATCGTCTGGCAGTCGAGGCAAGGCCGCGGTCGGCTCGATCTGATCTTGATGGCGTTGCTTGCCGCCAGCGGCCTGCAGTTTGCCTCAAAGCCGTTCATCGCGCATGCGCTCGGCGGCTGGGGCGCCAATCCGCAGACCTATCTGCAAAGCAGTTACGCGCTGGTGTCGCAGTCGCTGGGCACTGTCTTTGCCTTGGCGCTGGCGCTGCTGATGCTGGCCATCCTCGTTCGCGATGTGCTTGCCGAAGTGACGTCGAAGTCGGAGGTGGACACGCTGTCGGGCCTGCTCAACCGTGGCGGTTTCACGCGTCACGCGGAGCTGGCCGTGCACGACGCCACGCGCCTGGGCGCGCCCGTGGCAATGGTCATTGCCGATCTCGATCATTTCAAGAGCGTCAATGACAGTTTCGGCCATGCCTCCGGCGATCGGGTGATTGAGACCTTCGCTGGCCTGCTGCGAGAGGCGGCCGAGGGTCATCACGTGGTTGGCCGCATCGGTGGCGAGGAGTTCGCTGTTATCCTGACAGGAGCCAACCTTGCAGCCGCCCGGCTGTTCGCGGAAGGCATCCGCCACGCATTCGGCGCTTCGCCCGTCAACGGGTTGCCGCCCGACACGCGCTGCACGTCGAGCTTCGGCATTGCCGAGCTTCACATGGGCGAGGGTTTCTCAGACCTGATGCGGCGTGCGGATGAAGCGCTCTACCTGGCAAAGAATGCCGGGCGCGACTGCGTGCGTGTCTCCACCGGGCCAGCCGATGGGCTGGCCGTGGTAAGAATCGGCCAAGCCCGTATCAGCGGCAGGGGCTGAGCTCCGGCATCTCGCCGTCGGAAAGGCCGTACATATAGGAGCGGCCCTTGACGAACACCGGCGGGCGATAGCAGTCGCCGTCGCCCGATATGTCGTCGGATTCATTCTGGTAGATCACCTTGGGCTGGCCGGCGCTGGTGTAGTCGGACAGTTGTTTGGCCAGCTTGCCTTCGCCGACGATGATGCGCTTGTAGCCGGCGGCGCTGTCGATGACGAGATTGCCGAACGAATCGGCGTAGACGCGGTCGTGATGGCGCAAGCCGGCCTCGGCCGGCGCGGCGACCGCAACGGCAAGTGCGGCCAGCGTGACCGCGAGGCCCGTTCGGACTAGTTTGGTCCGGACCAGTTTGGCCCGCACTGAGTTGGCCCGCACTGATTTGGCCTGCACTGAGTTGGAATGCATGTCGCTCTCCCTTTGTCGGCGCGAGAGAGATCGCGCCCCGATCTGATCCGAATCGGAAATTAACTCTTTCTTAACCTTTGTTAAGGGGAGTAGCGGCTCGATGGCCGTTTCTTAATGAACATGGTTAATTTTTGCAGTTCGTCGCCGATGTCCCCAACCGGTCGACATGGCCGGTCGGGCGAACTTGATCTTGCCGCGTCGCGTGGCTAGCGTGCCCCGGGGCATGAGGGGGCAGCACATGATGTTTGGCCGAACGGTTCGGGTGTCGTTCATTATTCCGCTGCTTCTCGCGGCCGGTGCCTGTGTGCCGGAAGACGGCGCGCCCAAGGCCGCGGGCACGGTTACACCCGTGGTGCCGCCTGCCGCCCAGCAACTGCCCGCGCCACCTGCGACCAAGATCACCACGGACCTCACCGCGCCACGCCTCACCACGGGCATGGCCACCTATAGGTGCGGCAATGGCGGCATGATCACCATCCAAAATCTCGGCACGTCGCTGCGCGTGGTCGGGCAGGAAGGCGCCACCGAGGAGTTCGCGGCATCGCCGGCAAACCAGAGCAGCCGCTACCAGGCGGTGACGCATGACGCAATCGTGATCGACGGGCGCGAGGCGCTGGTGATGAAGAGGGGGTCGACGCCGCAGACCTGCACCCGCTGATGCAAATCCCGGCACGGCAGCGCCTCGGGCCAGACATGCTGCACTGCAACGATATCGAGCCGGCTTTGGGTGTTCAGCCGCTAATCGATTGAAGCCGCATCCGGCCTTTTAGTCAGACTAAATTACGTTTTCGAAACGGTTTTCTGGCTTTGACGCGGTGCAAAAAGAGCATTAGAAACCGGCTGTCCGAAGTCGCAACCGGAAGCGGCAATGCCGCATTTCCACCTGAGGCGGGAGACGCCGAACTGGGGCAGCCATGAGCAAATCACCAGCCACCCAAGCCAGACGCGAAAGGCCGCTTTCGCCGCACCTGACGGTCTACCGGCCGCCGATCACCATGACGATGTCGATCATCCATCGCATCACCGGGGGGGCGCTCTATTTCGGCACGCTGCTGGTCGCCGTCTGGCTGATGGCGGCGGCAAGTTCGCAGGGTGCTTTCGATTGGGTGAACTGGGCGTTCGGCACGTGGCTCGGCCGGCTCATCCTGTTCGGCTACACCTGGGCTCTCATGCATCACATGCTGGGCGGTGTCCGCCATCTGATCTGGGATACCGGCGCCGGACTTGAAAAACACACGGCCTCGAAGATCGCCTGGGCGACGCTTGCCGGCTCGGTCCTGCTCACACTCTTGATCTGGATCGCCGGTACCATGGCGCGGGGAGCTTTGTGATGAGTGCGAAAAACACCGACATGCGCACCCCGCTGGCCAAGGTGCGCGGCCTGGGCTCGGCCCGCGAAGGCACCGGGCATTTCTGGCGCCAGCGGCTGACGGCGATCGCCAACATCCCGCTGATCCTGTTTTTCACCGGGTTCCTGATCGCGCTCAACGGTGCCGGTTATGCGCAGGTGCGGGCAGCGCTCGCCAACCCGTTCGTGGCGCTGGTGATGGCCCTGGTGCTCATCTCGCCGCTCTATCATATGCGGATCGGCATGCAGGTGATCATCGAGGACTATGTGCATGACGAAGGCATGAAGCTGGCGCTGATCGCCCTCAACACATTCTTCACCATAGCGGTCGGCGTCGCTTCGCTCTTCGCCCTGCTGAAACTGGCATTCGGAGGCTGAAGTCTTGGCCCAGGACACGAAATCAGCCAACGCGGCAGGCTATACCTTTGTCGACCACAAGTTCGACGTGGTCATCGTCGGCGCCGGGGGCGCGGGCCTGCGCGCCACGCTCGGCATGGCCGAGCAGGGCCTGCGCACCGCCTGCATCACCAAAGTGTTCCCGACGCGCTCGCATACGGTCGCCGCGCAAGGCGGCATCGCCGCCTCGCTCTCCAATATGGGTCCGGATTCCTGGCAGTGGCACATGTACGACACCGTCAAGGGGTCGGACTGGCTGGGCGATGTCGATGCCATGGAATACATGGTGCGCGAGGCGCCGGCCGCGGTCTACGAGCTCGAACATTACGGCGTGCCCTTCTCGCGCACCGAAGAAGGCAAGATCTACCAGCGCCCGTTCGGCGGCCACATGATGAACTATGGCGACGGCCCGCCCGTGCAGCGCACCTGCGCCGCGGCGGACCGCACCGGCCACGCCATCCTGCATACGCTCTACGGCCAGTCGCTGAAGAACAACGCGCAGTTCTTCATCGAGTATTTCGCGCTCGACCTGATCATGGAGCCGGACGGCACCTGCACCGGCGTCGTGGCGTGGAATCTCGATGACGGCACCATCCACCGCTTCTCGGCCAAGATGGTGGTGCTGGCGACCGGCGGTTATGGGCGCGCTTATTTCTCCGCCACCTCGGCGCACACCTGCACCGGGGACGGCGGCGGCATGGCCGCACGGGCCGGGCTTCCCCTGCAGGACATGGAGTTCGTGCAGTTCCATCCGACCGGCATTTACGGCGCCGGCTGCCTGATCACCGAGGGTGCGCGCGGCGAGGGCGGCTACCTCGTCAACTCCGAGGGCGAGCGCTTCATGGAGCGCTACGCACCGTCGGCCAAGGACCTCGCCTCGCGCGACGTCGTCTCGCGCTGCATGACGCTGGAAATCCGCGAAGGCCGCGGTGTCGGCAAGAACAAGGACCACATCTTCCTGCACCTCGATCATCTCGATCCGGCGGTTTTGCACGAACGGCTTCCGGGCATTTCGGAGTCGGCAAAAATCTTCGCCGGCGTCGACCTGACCAAGGAGCCGATCCCGGTGCTGCCGACGGTGCACTACAATATGGGTGGCGTGCCGACCAATTACTGGGGCGAGGTGCTCAACCCGACCGCCGAAAACCCCGACCGGGTCTCGCCCGGCCTGATGGCGGTCGGCGAGGCAGGCTGCGCTTCCGTGCACGGCGCCAATCGGCTGGGCTCGAACTCGCTGATCGATCTGGTGGTGTTCGGCCGCGCCGCGGCGATCCGCGCCGGCCAGGTCATCGACCGCAAGGCGGCGATCCCGTCGCCCAACCAGGCTTCGGTCGACAAGATCATGGACCGCTTCGACCGGCTGCGCCATGCCAACGGTTCGACGCCGACGGCGGTTCTGCGCGAAAAGATGCAGAAGGCGATGCAAGAGGACGCGGCCGTGTTCCGTACGCAGGAATCGCTCGAAAACGGCTGCAAGCGTATTTCGCAAATCTGGACCGAGCTCAAGGACATAAAGGTGTTCGACCGCTCGATGATCTGGAATTCGGACCTGGTCGAGACGCTTGAGCTGGAAAACCTGATGGCCAACGCCATCACCACCGTCCATGGCGCCGAGGCGCGCAAGGAGAGCCGCGGCGCGCACGCGCGGGAAGATTTTTCCGCCCGCGACGACGCCAACTGGCGCAAGCACACGCTCGCCCATCTCGGCGAGGACGGTGCGGTGACGCTGACCTACCGGCCGGTGCACACCGAGCCACTGGTGGCGGAGAAAGACGGCGGCATCAGTCTCGCCAAGATCGCGCCGAAGGCCAGGGTGTACTGACGATGGCGACGGCGGCGGGATATTCCGGCACGCCCCTTCCGGCCAAGCTCGGCCTGAAGGACGGCATGATTGCCGCCTTTATCGCGCTGCCAAGCGAACTCGAGAGCCTCACTGAGGCCGTTGATTTTACCGAGGTCGACCGGCTGGCCGAATGGTCCGGCATTTCGGGCGCAACCCTGAAATACGACGCCGTCCACGCCTTCACCCGGCAGCGCGCCGAGATCGAGGATCGCCTCGGCGATGTCGAAGCGGCGATCAAACGCGACGGCATGATCTGGGTCTCCTGGCCGAAGAAGGCGTCGAAAGTGGACACCGATGTCACCGAAGGCGTTGTCCGCGCTGAAGCGCTCAAGCTCGACCTTGTCGACGTCAAGGTCGCCGCCGTGAATGAAATCTGGTCCGGGCTGAAGCTCGTCATCCGAAAGGACCTGAGGTAATGGTCGAACTCACCCTCCCGAAGAACTCGAAGATCCAGCAGGGCAAGACCTGGCCCAAGCCGGAGGGTGCCACCAATCTGCGCGAATATCGCATCTATCGCTGGTCGCCGGACGATGACGAGAACCCGCGTATGGACACCTATTTCGTCGATATGGACGATTGCGGGCCGATGGTGCTCGATGCGCTGCTGTGGATCAAAAACAAGATCGACCCGACGCTGACCTTGCGCCGCTCCTGCCGCGAGGGCATTTGCGGCTCCTGCGCCATGAACATCGACGGCTCGAACACGCTCGCCTGCACCAAGGGCTGCGACGACGTTTCAGGTGCGATCAAGGTCTATCCGCTGCCGCATATGCCCGTGATCAAGGACCTGGTGCCCGATCTTACCAATTTCTACGCCCAGCACGCCTCGATCGAGCCATGGCTGAAGACGGTGTCGCCAACGCCGGCCAAGGAATGGCTGCAGAGCCATGAGGACCGCGAGAAGCTCGACGGGCTTTACGAGTGCATCCTGTGCGCATGCTGCTCCACCTCGTGCCCGAGCTACTGGTGGAACGGCGACCGTTATCTCGGCCCGGCGACGCTGCTGCAGGCCTATCGCTGGCTGATCGACAGCCGTGACGAGGCCAAGGGCGAACGGCTCGACAATCTCGAAGACCCGTTCCGGCTCTATCGCTGCCACACCATCATGAACTGCGCGCAGACCTGTCCGAAGGGGCTGAATCCCGCGAAGGCGATCGCCGAGATCAAGAAGATGATGGTGGAGAGAAGGGTTTAGTCCGGCGGTAGGCCGCGATCCTTCGCGTTGTCCCTCCGGCTTTCGAAAGGATAGCGATCTCAATGAGCGATGACCTTCCCATTCTCTCTCCCGTCGAAGCGCGCGTGCTTGGCTGCCTGATCGAGAAGAAGGAGCTGACGCCGGACGTCTATCCGCTGACGCTCAACGCGGCACTTGCCGCAGCCAACCAGAAGACCGCGCGCGAACCTGTCATGGCGCTGGAGCAGACAGAGGTGCACCGGGCCCTGAAGCTGCTTGAGCAGAAGGGGCTTGTGCGGCAGATGTTCGGCTCGCGCGTGGAGCGTTATGAACATCAGATGGCGCAGCGCTTCTCGCTGACCACGCCGCAGACCGCGTTGCTCGGCCTGCTCCTGCTACGCGGACCGCAGACGGCGCATGAGCTGCTGGCGCGCGCTGAGCGCATGGCGCGGTTTGCGTCGATCGAGGACCTGCGCGGTGAACTCGACATGCTCATCGGCCGCCGGCCACCGTTGATCCAGGAAATCCCGCGCGGGCCGGGCCAGCGCGAGGACCGCTACGTGCATCTCCTCGCTGGCCCGGTGGATGTTGCCGCCCTGTCGGCGCACCGGAGTGCGCCGACTATCCCCGCCTCCGACCTGGAAGCGAGGGTGGAGGCGCTGGAGCAGGAAGTCGCAGCCCTTCGTGCCCGGCTTGACGCGCTGGGCGGTTGAGGCCGCCAATCCGAAACGTCGGCAGGACAGCGCCCCCTCTGTCCTGCCGGACATCTCCCCCACGAGGGGGGAGATTGGATGCCGCGAACGATTTCGCCAATATCGCCGGCCCTGGGGCCGGCGTTTGTCATTCCAGACCTCATCAGCCAAGCCTGGCGTCGAGCGAAACCTTGATCGCGCCGAGCGCCTGGGAAACCGGGCATTCGGCCTTGGCCTTCTCGGCCAATTCCTTGAATTTCGCGGCATCGATGCCGGGTACCTTGCCGACCAGCGTGATCGCGCTGCCAGTGATGCCTGTGCCTGGAACCAGCGTCACCACGGCCTTGGCGTCGAGTTCGGCCGCTGGCGTGCCGTTCTCGGCCAGGAAATGCGAGAGCTGCATGGCGTAGCAGCCGGCGTGCGCGGCGGCGATCAGTTCTTCCGGATTGGTGCCGGATTTGCCGCTTTCGTCCTCGAAGCGCGCCTTGAACGAATAGGGCGTGCCTTTCAGGGTTCCGCTCTGGGTGTCGAGCGTGCCCTTGCCCTCTTTCAGATTGCCCTTCCAGACGGCGTTTGCGGTGCGGTCCATGGAGTCCTCCTAGGTTGATTGGGTAAGCCTGTCGATCAGCGTCCGGTCAACTATAGCGCGGGCAGACGCGAAGGCCACTGCGCTCTTTCGACGAGGTGCCGGCTGAGGTGTTCGCATTTTATTTCTGAAAAAAATGTGCGTGCAAAAATGTCGACTTCCATCTGCCTCGGCCGTCCTGCGGGCGGCCACGGATTTCGTGGCGGATGGAGGTTCACATGAACAATCTATTTTCTGCTCACTGGACAAGCACCGGCCGCCAGGCAGGTGAACCAGAAATCGACTGGTTGCGGCAGCCGGCGTCCGGCTTTGGCCGGCTGCTTGTGGCGGTCGCCATCATCGGGGTCGGGGTGTGCTTCCTCGATCATGCGGCGGACAAAGGCCCGGCTGACAACTTGATCGCCTCATCCTATGGTTCGTCACGATAAAGGAGATGGAGATGCAGTACGTTTGCCTGGTCTACGGCGAAGAGAAAGATCTCCATGCCATGACGACAGAGCGGTTGGCCAAGCTCGACGCCGATTCGATGGCCCATGACCGGTCATTGGACCAACGCGGTATGCTGATTATCGCGCAGGCGCTGCAATCGGTGAAAACCTCGAAAACCGTCCGCAGACGCAAGGGCAAGAGACTTGTCACCGACGGCCCGTTCGCGGAAACCAAGGAGCAGTTGCTCGGGTTCGTCATGATCGAAGCGAAGGATCTCGACGAGGCGCTGGACATCGCTGGCGAGATTCCGCTGGCCGAAATCGGCACCGTCGAGGTGCGCGCGATCTACAACGTGCCGGGGTCATAACCCCTGTCATGCGTTGCGGTCACCTGGAACCCGAGGGCGTTCGATTGAGCGAACGTCCTGTTTTGCCGGGCTCAGCTCTTGCGTGTTGAAGCGAGCCACGAGTTCTCCTATCGTCGCCCAAGACTTTGGGGGATTTGGACATGCCGTTCCTGATTGCTGTCCTTGGCGTGCTCGGAGCGGCGGCGCTTTGGTGGTACCGGATGAAGGCCATGAACGACGCCGCGCGCGAGGTCGCCGACGTCGTCGGGCGCGTGCAAGGCAACATCAGGCGCAAGAAGCTGCGCAAGCAGGCCGCACTCTCGCCGCTGACGGCGATCGACGATCCGGTGGTGGCCGCCGCGACGCTGATTGCATCCATCGTCTCCGAGAACGGTCCTATCCTGCCGCAGCGCGAGGCTGTCATCCGGTCGGTGATTTCCGAGATCGCCAACAAGAAGAAGACGGATGAGGCGGTGATCTATGCCAAGTGGGCGGCGTCGCAGATCGACGATGCCACTGTCGTCATCGACAAGCTGGCGCCGTTCCTGCGCGAGCGTCTCGACGTCGCGGAACGAAACGATCTGCTGCAGATGGTGAACCGCGTCGCCCAGGGCGGCGAGCAGCGCCTGCAGATATCCGACCAGAGGATATTGCGCTTGCGCCAGAAGCTCGGCTTCGAGGTCAACTAGCCCGCGACAGGCGATCAGATCGCCTCGCCTTTCAATAGCCGCGGCGTGCCGGCCGAAAGCCCCGACGCCTGGCGGATGAAGAACTCCTTCAGCCGTGGCATGCGTTCGACGAGGCCGAGGCCGATGTCGCGAACGGTGCGCAGCGGGGTGATGTCGTTGGAAAACAGGCGGTTCAGCACATCGGTCGTGATGCCCATCTGCACCGTGTCGAAGCGGCGCCATTGCTGGTAGCGTTCCAGCACGTCGAGCGCGCCGATGTCCTGGCCGAGCCGGTCGGCTTCGACGATCACCTCGGCAAATGCGGCCACATCCTTGAAGCCGAGATTGAGGCCCTGTCCGGCGATCGGATGGATGCCGTGGGCGGCATCGCCGGCAAGCGCGATGCGCGGCGCGGCGAAGGCGCGCGCGATAGTCAGGCCGAGCGGCCAGGCGCGCGGCTTGTCGGCGACGCGGATTTCCCCAAGCTTGAGGCCGAAGCGCTGTTCGAGTTCATGTTCGAAGACGAGATCGTCGCCTTCCACGAGTGTTTTCGCGTCTTCCGCCCGTTCGACCCAGACGATCGACGAACGGTTGGTGCCATCCTCGTCGGGTCTCAGCGGCAGCGTGGCGAAGGGGCCGGCGGGAAGGAAATGTTCTTCGGCGCGGCCATTGTGTGGGCGTTCATGCGCCACGGTGCAGACGATGCCGGACTGGCCGTATTCCCACTTGACCGTCTTGATGCCAGCCATGTCGCGCAGTTTCGAATTGACACCGTCGGCGGCAACCAGCAGCCGCGCCGTCAATGTGGCGCCGTCGGCAAGATGCACTGTGATGCCGCCGCCGTTGGTCTCAAAACCTTGCACCGCGACGCCTTCGATGATGTCGATACCGAGCCTTTCGGCTTTGACCCGCAAGGCGCCGTTCAACGCCCTGTTGGCGACCATGTGGGCGAAGGGTTCGCCCGGCGCCACCTCGCCGCCGAAGGTCAGGAAGACCGGGCGCACCGGATCGGCGCTGCGTGAATCGGTGATGATCATCTCGGTGATCGCCTGCGCCCGCGGCGCGATCTCGGCCCAGACGCCGAGCTGGTCGAGCATGCGGCAGGCGGCCGCGGCGATGGCCGAGGCGCGGCCATCCCTTTGCCAGGAACCGGCGGGCGCGGCATCGACCAGCGCCACGGCAAGGCCCGGTCGGGCCTGCTTCAGCGAGACGGCGGCGGCCAGGCCGACATAGCCGGCACCGGCGACGAGGACATCGAGCCCGGATCTGGTCCTTGCGTCCGCCTTGCGTTCCATTGTCCTGGCTCCTTGCGCGCCGACCGGGGCCCTGCGCCCTTGACGGCTCGTTCTTCCTGTCGGAAACCGCCATAGCAATTTTGCGGCGAGGTCACAAAACATGACGGCGGCGATCGACGAGCTTCTGCGCATTCTCGACCTCGAGAGGCTGGAACACAATCTGTATCGTGGTCGCAGCCCCCAGGTGGAATGGCAGCGCGTGTTCGGCGGCCAGACGATCGCGCAGGCGCTGGTGGCAGCGCAGCGAACGGTCGAGCCGGACCGTTTCGTACATTCGCTGCATGGCTATTTCATGCGGCCGGGCGACATCAAGGTGCCGATCATCTACGAGGTCGACCGCATCCGCGACGGCGGCTCCTTCACCACGCGGCGCGTGCTGGCGATCCAGCACGGACAGGCGATCTTTTCGCTGGAGGCTTCGTTCCAGGTCGACGAGAAGGGGCTCGAGCACCAGTTCGCGCTGCCCGACGACGTGCCGCCGCCGGAAGGTCTGAAGACGCAGCGCGAGCTGCTCGAAACCGCCGACCGGGTGCCGGAGGCGGTGCGCCGCTTCTGGGCGCGCGAGCGGCCGCTGGAACTGCGGCCCGTCAATCTCCAGCACTATGAAAGCCGCGACAAGCTGCCGCCCCGGCAGAATGTCTGGATCCGCCTTGCCGGCCCGGTTCCCGACGACCGCGCGCTTCAGTCGGTGCTGCTCGCCTATCTCTCCGACATGACGCTGCTCGACACTTCGACCTTCGCGCACGGGCGCGGCCTGTTCGATCCCGACATCCAGGCCGCCAGCCTCGATCATTCGATGTGGTTCCACCGGCCGCATTCGCTCGACGGCTGGCTGCTCTATGCACAGGACAGCCCCTCCAGCTCTGGATCTCGCGGTTTCAGCCGCGGCACACTCTATGCCCGTGACGGCACGCTGATCACTTCGATGGCCCAGGAAGGCTTGATCCGGCTCAAGCGTTGAGCATCGCGAGTCTTGTTGAGCAAGATTCTTTCCGAAAGCCGGTTCCGCAGTTTGTAGTCATGCCCAAAGCCGGCAAAGTAGGCAATTTCGCAAAAATGCCTATTTTTTAATCAGATGGTGCGCCGCACACGCAGGCACCTGCCGGCCCCGGCCGCTCCAATCCCTTTGTTTACAGTGGGTTAATACCCTGCTTCGGCAGTTGGCACGGAGCTTGAATCCTTGGGAGCACTCTCCGGCTCTTTGGGATCGGTGAAGGTGTGCAAACGCGGGGGACCGCAACAGCAAAGGGTGAAACCTTATGAAAATCGTGATGGCAATCATCAAGCCGTTCAAGCTGGACGAGGTACGCGAAGCGCTTACCGCCGTCGGCATCCAGGGCCTGACCGTCACCGAAGTCAAAGGCTACGGGCGTCAGAAGGGACATACTGAAATCTATCGCGGGGCGGAATACGCGGTCTCCTTCCTGCCGAAGATCAAGATCGAAGTCGCGGTCCCGGCAGACATGGTCGACAAGGCCGTCGAAGCCATCACCGCCGCGGCCAAGACCGGCCAGATCGGCGACGGCAAGATCTTCGTCTTCGGCATCGACCAGGCGGTGCGCATCCGTACCGGCGAAACAGACACCGACGCGCTCTGAGCGGCGAACACGTATTCCAATGGAGAGTTCAATGAATATTCCTTCCACCTTGAAGACGACGGGAAGGGCGGCCCTGCTGGGCTCGCTCGCTCTTGCAGCGTTGGGCAGCGTCGCCGCCTTCGCGCAGGAAGCCGCACCCGCTGCCGCGGCTGCCGCGCCGGCCGCCACTCCGGCCCCGGTGCTCGATACCGGCAACACCGCCTGGATGCTGACCTCGACGGCGCTGGTGCTGATGATGACCATCCCGGGCCTGGCGCTGTTTTACGGCGGCATGGTGCGCAAGAAGAACGTACTCGCCACCATCATGCAGAGCTTCGCCATCACCTGCCTGGTGACGGTGCTGTGGTTCATGTTCGGCTATTCGCTGGCCTTTTCCGACGGCGGCGGCATGAATGCCTATCTCGGCGGCACTTCGAAATTCTTCCACCACGGCATCACCACGGCCAGCCTGTGGCTGCCGGGTGTGGCCAACATCCCTGAATTCGTCTTCTCGATGTTCCAGATGACCTTCGCCATCATCACGCCGGCGCTGATTGCCGGCGCCTTCGCCGAGCGCTTCAAGTTCTCGGCACTGCTGATCTTCATGGCGCTGTGGCTGCTGGTCGTCTACGTGCCGATCGCGCATTGGGTCTGGGGCGGCGGCTTCCTCGGTACGGCTGGCGTTCTCGACTTCGCCGGCGGCACGGTCGTCCACATCAATGCCGGTGTCGCGGGCCTCGTCTGCGCGCTGGTGCTCGGCAAGCGCGAAGGCTATGGCACCACCAACATGGCGCCGCACAACCTGGTCTATTCGGTCATCGGCGCATCGCTGCTGTGGGTCGGCTGGTTCGGCTTCAACGCCGGTTCGGAACTGGCGGCCGACGGCCTTGCCGGTGCCGCCATGCTCAACACCCAGGTTGCCACCGCCGCCGCGGCATTGGCCTGGATGTTCGCCGAATGGATCATCGCCAAGAAGCCTTCCGTACTCGGCATCATCTCGGGCGCCGTCGCCGGCCTCGTCGCGGTGACGCCGGCTTCCGGTTTCGTCAACCCGACCGGCGCCTTCATCGTCGGTATCGTGGCTGGCGTCGTCTGCTACCTCTCGGCGGTCAAGGTGAAGCACATGTTCGGCTATGACGACTCGCTCGATGCCTTCGGCGTGCATGGCGTCGGCGGCGTGGTCGGCGCCCTGCTGACCGGCGTGCTTGCCGACCCGGCGATAAACAGCCTCTCGTCGGGCGCTTCGCTCGGCAAGCAGATCTACGGTGTCGCCGTCACCATTATTTGGACGGCGGTCGCCACCTTCGTCATTCTCTACGTCGTTAAGGCGCTGGTCGGCCTGCGTCCGTCGACCCAGGAAGAGGTCGAAGGCCTCGACATCTCCCAGCATGGCGAAGTGGTGCCGTAAGGCATCCTTGCCAAGGGACCGGCGGAAACCTCCTCCCGCCGGTCCCTTATCTCCACGCAATTCCGGACGGAAAACCGCGAAAGGACTTTTCCTGGAATTGTTTGAAAAGTATCCCGTCGTGACGCTCCCGCAAGGAGCTCACGCCTTGAGGCCCGGATCGCTCCGGGCCTCTTTTTTTTGGCAGTTCCTTCCGGTGCAGATCAACTTCGCGCAATCACGTTCGCGTGAAGCAGATTTTCGAGGAAACATCGACCAGCCTGTTTCCGAACTGTGGAGGCGACCGTCGTTCTGACGCTCGCGTTTTGAAACACAGGGAAGGAATTTTCTCATGAACCTCAAGAATATCTGCCTCGGGGCACTCGCGCTTTCCATGGTCAGCGGCTTTGCATTTGCCGGCGCACTGGACGAGCCGGACAACATGGCGCCGTTCTTCACCGATTCCAGTATGAAAACCATGAAGCCGATGGCGGAATTCAAGACAGCTTTCATGGCCATGCCGAAGGAGAAGCAGGACGCCATGATGAAGGAATGCCAGGATGCGGCGATGAGCAAGCCGCACGCCGAGTTCTGCGCCAATGTGAAGATGCTCGGCGGCGCCAACAAGTAACACGCGGCCCGACCCGACGAATGGATGGCGGGCCAGGGCGCCCGCCATTTTCATGTGGTGCGGACACTGGAGGTATCGATGTCAAAAGGACGGTCGCCGCAGCCTTATAGTTAATGCGCCCTTAACCTTCCCACGCCTAGTCTGGCATCCGAATCCGGCGGAGTGCGTCTGCGCTCGGGCCAGGCAATCACTGACGGGGAAGAGCATGCGTTCAGGGGCTTCAGCACCGCTCGCGCTGACCGATACGGGGCACGGCATCCAGGCATTCGCGCGGCGCCAGGTCGGCCGTCTGGTCGGCGCCGGCCTGTTCGCGTTCACCGCCTTCGCCGTCGCAAGCCTCGCGACCTGGAACGTCGCCGACCCGAGCTTCTCGCACGCCACCGCCAACATCGTCACCAACGCCATGGGTTATGCCGGCGCCGTCTTCTCCGACCTCGCCATGCAGTTCTTCGGCCTTGCGGCGGTCGCTGCACTGGTTCCGGCCGTCATCTGGGGCTATCTCCTGTTTTCGGCGCGCGGCGTCGACAGGCTGCCCAAGCGCGGGCTGTTCTGGTTCGGTTTTGCGCTGCTCGCAGCCGCGATCGCGGGCTGCATCGTTCCGCCCAAGACCTGGCCGCTGCCCACCGGCCTCGGCGGCGTCTTCGGCGACATGGTGCTCAAAATTCCCGGTGTCCTCATCGGCGGCTATCCGACCGGGCTGATCGCCAGCGTGTTCGCCATATTGCTGGCGGCACCCGCGCTCTGGCTGTTCGCCTATGGCGCGGCGCTGATCGGGCGCAAGAACGGCTTCGCCGTGATGGAAGAACCGGCCGCCGCGGACCCGCGCGAGGACGAGCTTCTGTTCGACAATGACGAGGACGAGGGGGACGAAGGCATACTGGCGCTCGGCGCGATCACCCATTGGTGGCTTTCGTTCCGCGCTTGGATGCATCGTCGCGCTGTGCGCCGCAGGCAGGAGCGCGACGACTTCGAACCGGAGATGGAGCCACGCGCCAGCGCCTGGCGCCGTGCCGCCGAACGGGTCGAGTCGGCCGAGTTCGCCGAATCCCGCATGAGCCAAGACGGCCGCGCCCGGGTCGAGCCGGAATTCTTCGCCGCCATGGTCAACGACCGCGGTGTTTCCGTCGACCCGGCCGACGACGATGTCTTCGGCCGCGACGACGAGGACATGGATTTCGACGACGAGCCCGTCGCCCAGCGGCGTGCCCCAACGGCCAAGGTCCAGCAGTTCCGTTCCGATGCCGCCACCCGGGTCGAGGCGCCGGCGGCGCGACCCGTGCCGGGAGCCCGCGTCCAGCGCGAGGCGCAGACCTCGCTGATCGGCTCGGACACGTTCGAAATGCCGTCGCTGCATTTCCTGTCCGAACCGAAGAATGTCGCGCGCGACCCAAGTCTTTCCAAGGACGCGCTGGAACAGAACGCGCGCCTGCTCGAAGGCGTGCTGGAGGATTTCGGCGTCAAGGGCGAAATCATTGCCGTTCGCCCGGGTCCGGTGGTCACCCTCTACGAGCTTGAACCGGCGCCGGGCATCAAGTCGTCGCGCGTCATCGGCCTCTCCGACGACATCGCCCGCTCGATGAGCGCGATTGCCTGCCGTGTCGCCGTCGTACCGGGCCGCAATGCCATCGGCATCGAACTGCCAAACGCCAAGCGCGAGACCGTTTATCTCAGGGAGATCATGGCCAGCCGCGACTTCGAGACGACCAAGGCCAAGCTGGCGCTGGCGCTGGGCAAGACCATCAATGGCGAGGCGGTCATCGTCGACATCGCCAAGATGCCGCACGTGCTGGTCGCCGGCACCACCGGCTCCGGCAAGTCGGTCGCCATCAATACCATGATCCTGTCGCTGCTCTACCGGCTCACCCCGCAGGAATGCCGGCTGATCATGATTGATCCGAAGATGCTCGAACTCTCCGTCTATGACGGCATTCCGCATCTTTTGACGCCGGTCGTGACCGACCCGAAGAAGGCGGTGGTGGCGCTGAAATGGACCGTGCGCGAGATGGAGGACCGCTACCGAAAGATGTCCAAGGTCGGCGTGCGCAACATCGATGGTTTCAACGCGCGCGTGCAGCAGGCCGAGAAGAAGGGCGAAAAGATCTCGCGCACCGTGCAGACCGGATTCGACCGCCAGACCGGCGAGGCGATCTACGAGACCGAGAATCTCGATCTCGAGCCGATGCCTTACATCGTCGTCATCATCGACGAAATGGCCGACCTGATGATGGTCGCCGGCAAGGACATCGAAGGCGCCGTCCAACGCCTGGCGCAGATGGCGCGCGCCGCCGGCATCCATGTCATCATGGCGACGCAACGTCCCTCGGTCGACGTCATCACCGGCACCATCAAGGCCAATTTCCCGACCCGCATCTCCTTCCAGGTGACGTCGAAGATCGACAGCCGCACCATTTTGGGAGAGCAGGGCGCCGAGCAGCTGCTCGGCATGGGCGACATGCTCTACATGGCCGGCGGCGGCCGCATCCAGCGCGTGCACGGGCCGTTCGTCTCCGATGACGAGGTCGAGAAGATCGTCGGGCACCTGAAGCTGCAGGGCGTGCCGGAATATCTCGACGCCATCACCGAAGATGACGGCGAGGACGACGACGAGCCGTCCGGCAAGGGCGGTTCCGGCGGCGGAGGCGGTGGCAATTTCGAGGATTCCGATGATCCCTACGATCAGGCGGTGTCGGTGGTGCTGCGCGACGGCAAGGCCTCGACCAGCTACATCCAGCGGCGTCTGGGCATCGGCTACAATCGTGCCGCCTCGATCATCGAGAAGATGGAAAAGGAAGGCATTGTCGGTCCGGCCAACCATGCCGGAAAACGCGAAATCCTGGTGCCGACCGAGGACGACAAATTCTGACAGTGGAGAGTTCGCGGCAACTTCGAACCTTCTGGCGCGTTCAACCGGCTGAGCAGCGATCGCCTCGCCAAACTTCAGCCCAACTGGGGGTTCACGACAGCGACCAAATCAGGAATCAGACGAGAGTGACCGATATGAAAAACGATCTTTCAGCGCTGAGCGATTTTGCCCCGACACGCCGCCAGTTGCTTGGCCTCGGCCTGGTGTTCGCGGGTGCCGCCGCGCTCAACGTGGTGCCCGGATTCGAGCTGCTCGCCTCGGCGCAGGCGGCCGTGCCCGCGGCGGCGCAAAAGATCGCCGACCATTTCTCGGCGGTCAAATCGATGAGCGGCGAATTCGTCCAGTTCGGCCCCAAGGGCGAGCAGACCGGCGGCAAATTCTTCCTGGAACGGCCGGGCAAGATCCGTTTCAACTATGACGGGTCTTCAAATTTCCGGGTGATTTCCGACGGCAGATCGGTTGCCATCCTCAACAAGAGACTGAACACGTCGGATCTTTATCCACTATCGAAGACGCCGCTGAAGCTGCTGCTCGACGACCGCATCGACCTCTCGGGCAACCGCGTCAAGAGCGTCAAGGAAGAAGACGACCTCACCACCATCCAGCTCTCCGACAAGTCGGTTTTCGGCAATGCGCGAATCACCATGATGTTCGACCCGAAAACCTATGATCTGCGGCAGTGGACGATTACCGACGCGCAGGGCAAGGACACGACGGTGATGATCTTCAACACCAAGGAAGGCGTCAGTTTCGCGCCCGACACCTTCGCCATCGACTATACGGCCAATCGCGAGCTGAACACCAAGACACGGTAGTCTTCGTCGCCTCGCTTGTTTTTCCGGCGTGTGGCTGGCAGTAGTTCGGCGATCTATCGCCGGACCTTGCCGCATGCCCTTTTCGATCGCCACCTGGAACATCAACTCCGTGCGCCTGCGCATGCCGATCATCGAACGCCTGCTCGATGAGTACGCGCCCGATGTGCTCTGCCTGCAGGAAACCAAGGTCCCGGACGAGCTCTTTCCCGAAAAAGCCTTTCGCAAGATCGGCTATCCCTACATCGCCTTCCATGGCCAGAAGGGCTATCACGGCGTGGCGACGGTGGCGCGGCGGCCGATCGAGGTGGTCGAAAGGCGCCGTTTCTGCGACATTGAGGACAGCCGGCATCTGTCGGTGACCGTGCGGGCCGGCGGCAAGACGATCCTGGTGCACAATTTCTACGTTCCGGCGGGTGGCGACGAACCGGATCCCGAGATCAACAGAAAGTTCAGGCACAAGCTCGATTTCGTCGCCGAGATGAACGCCATCCGGGCCGAGCACGGCGAGGTGTCGGCCTCGGTGCTGGTCGGAGACCTCAACATCGCGCCGCTGGAGCATGATGTCTGGTCGCACAAGCAATTGCTCAACGTGGTCAGCCACACGCCGGTCGAGACCGAGAACTTCGAGGCGATGCGGCTGGCCGGCGGCTGGGTCGACCTGATGCGGCTCAACGTGCCATCGGAACAGAAGCTTTATACCTGGTGGAGCTATCGCGCGCAGGATTGGGAGGCGTCCAATCGTGGCCGACGGCTCGACCATGTCTGGTCGTCGCCGAACCTGGTGCCTGATTTTGCCGGCTACGAGATCCTGCGCCAGGCACGCGGCTGGGACCGGCCGTCGGACCATGTGCCGGTCATCGCCCGGTTCGACTTGGATTGACGGAGTCGTCGATAAAAAGGCGTTCGTCGCGATCCTTCCCGCCAAGCATCGAGTTCTCTCGCGGCAACGGCCTCAACCCGAAAAGCGCGGGGCCAGTTCCTCGATGCGGCGGATCATGTCGTGGAATTCCTCGGAGATGCGTTGGTGGAGTTTCACCGCCAATTCCGGATACTCCTCCAGGATGCGCCGGAACATCTTGCGGCTCAGCCTTATCACCTCCGAATCGATTTCGGCCGAGGCGCTGGTCAGCCGGTTGGTGTCGGCGATCAGCGCCAGTTCGCTGAGCATCGTGCCGGGACCGACTTTGCCGATCGGGATGCGCTCGCCATTCTGCTCGCGATAGAGCACGATACGCCCGCTGACCACGACATAGGCCGAATCGGCCACGTCGTCCTCGCGATAAAGCTTGTGGTCCGCCTGAACGAGAGTGGTCTCGGCTCCGAAGGCGAGCAGGCGCAACTGTTCCTGCGTGAAGCCCTCGAAAAGCCTCACGGCGGACAGGATGCGGATGTCGTCATCCAGCGCCATCTAGCTTTGTCCCCGAACGGTCAGTCCCATCCCTCCTCTGCGGTACGGTCCCTGAATCCCCCTAGGATCGTACCCGAAAGCGGCCCCGTCCAGACCGCCAATTGGATAGTGAAATGTTTAAGGAACCAGCTTGTAGCCGCCGCTTTCTGTCACAAGAATTTCAGCATTGGAAGGATCGCGCTCGATCTTCTGGCGCAGACGGTAGACATGGGTTTCCAGCGTGTGCGTGGTGACGCCGGAATTGTATCCCCACACTTCCTCCAGCAGCACGTCACGCGTCACCACCTTCTGGTCGGCGCGATAGAGATATTTGATGATCGAGGCCTCCTTTTCCGTCAGCCGCACCTTGCCGCCGCGCGGGTCGATGAGCAGTTTCTGGCTGGGCTTGAAGGTATAGGGGCCGACCGAGAAGGTCGCGTCCTCGCTCTGCTCATGCTGGCGCAGCTGCGCCCGGATACGGGCAAGCAGCACCGCGAAGCGGAATGGCTTGGTGACATAGTCGTTGGCGCCGGCCTCGAGACCCAGAATCGTGTCCGAATCGGTGTCGTGGCCGGTCAGCATGATGATGGGCGCCTTGTAGCCGCCCTTGCGCAGGATCTTCACCGCCTCGCGGCCGTCCATGTCGGGCAAGCCGACATCCATGATGAGCAGATCGATGAGTCCGCCACGCGCAGCGGTGACGCCTTTTGCCGCAGTGGATTCCTGCAGCACGTCGAATTCCTCGTAGAGGGACAATTGCTCGACCAGTGTGCCGCGCAGGTCGTCATCGTCATCGACGATCAGGATGGTACGTGAGGTCATGGATCAATCCGTTGTTTTGAAAAGTGAATTCAGTTGACCGCTGCGTATTTATGCGGAAGCTTGCCGGCACAATAGCCGATCACAGTGATTTGTTCCGTGGCACGATCATACAAGAAAAAACGCGATCGCAATGCAGCCGGCGCAATTTTGGCAAAACGGCTGCGCGTGATGACCGTGCGGGCGAGGCCGGGCCACCCAAGCCAGGGCCTGCTGCAGGCCGGCAAAACGGTGTTTGCGTGCGCGCTGGGGCGTGGCGGCATCTCGTCCGGCAAGCGGGAAGGCGACGGCGCAACGCCGCTCGCTTCGATGCGCATCCTGGCGGGCTATTTTCGGGGGGATCAGTTTGCCGCCGGCCGCAGGACACGGCTGGCGATGGCGCCGATCGGACCGGATCTCGGCTGGTGCGAGGTCCCAGACGACCGCAATTACAACAGGCCGGTCAAGATGCCCTATGGCGCCAGCCACGAACGCATGCGGCGCGACGACCGGCTCTACGACGCCTGCCTGGTGCTCGACTGGAACATCGCGCCGCGCCGCCGCGGGCGCGGCAGCGCCATCTTCTTCCACCTGGCGCGTCCCGGCTTCACGCCGACGGAAGGTTGCGTGGCGGTCACCGCGCGCACGATGGCGCGGCTTTTGCCGCTGCTGTCGGACCGGACGGTGGTCAGGGTGGTGAGATAGGGGAATAGGGGAATAGGGGAATAGGGGAATAGGGGAATAGGGGAATAGGGGAATAGGGGAATAGGGGAATAGGGGAATAGGGGAATAGGGGAATAGGGGAATAGGGGAATAGGGGAATAGGAAGTCTTCAGGAGCAGCAGACACGCCCAAGCCGCATTATCGATGCTACTCCCTTATCCCTTCCTGTTTCGCTGCCAGCCGATGTCTAGAAGGCCCAGCCAGCCGGTCTCGCGGTCCAAGGCGCGGGTGATGTCCTTGCGGGCGGCGCCGATATCGCGCAACTGGCGATCGGACAGATCCTCGACGTTCTGGTGGCCAAGATTGACCGCGACCCTGGCCTGCCGCAGCCAATCACGGACAGCCGACAGCCAGCCCGGCCGGGCGACGTATGCAGGGTGAAGAACGATGTGAGACATGATGGGATCCGTATTCTCCGGACATCAAATCCGGTTTGATGGTGTTTTGATGCCGTGATCATGCCGGATTGAAAAACAAACGGGAAACGAGTAGTTCTTTTCTCATCATCAAGTTTTATTTGAGGATTGAGGCTCCATGGACCGCTTCGATCGGGCCGCGCGCTGATGGCAGCTCTCTTGCCTGGAACACGGGCGCTCAGGACGCTGGAGGCGGCGGCCCGGCACCTCAATTTCACCCGAGCCGCCGACGAGCTCGGCCTGACGCCCGCCGCCGTCAGCCACCAGATCAAGGAAATCGAGGATCAGCTCGGCATCGTGCTGTTCACCCGCACCAGCCGCACCATCCGGCTGACGGAAGCGGGCACGGTGCTGTACGAGGCGGCGACCGACACGCTCGACCTGCTTGGCCGGGCCGTGATGCGGGCGCGCAAATTGGCGCGCGGCACGGAATTCCTGAAGGTGACGCTGGACGCGCAGTTCGCGGCGAAATGGCTGATGCGGCGTGTCGAGAATTTCCGCAAGCAGCGGCCGGGCATCGAACTCAGGTTCGACATTGCCTATGGCTTGCGCGATTTCGATCTCGACGACGTCGATGTCGGAATCCGCTTCGGCGCCGGCAAATATCCAGGACTCTGCGCGCATCGCCTGTTCGACAACATCATTATTCCGGTGTGCAGTCCGGGCCTCCTGGCATTTGGGCCGCCCCTGCGCGAGCCGCGCGACCTGTTCAACCACACGCTTGCCCATATTGAATGGGCCCGCCAGGGCGTGACCTGGCCGAACTGGCGCATGTGGATGGCGGCGGCCGGCATCAACGATTTCGACGACAGCCGCACCGTCGTCTTCGGCACCTCCACGGATGCTGTCCAGGCGGCGCTCGACGGCAATGCCGTCGCGCTTGCCGATTTCGCCATGGTGGCGAACGACCTGTCCGAGGGCCGGCTTGTGCGGCCCTTCGAACTCAGCATCAGGGTTGCGCCGGAATTCGCCTATTTCCTGGTCTATCCCCAGGCCATGGCGGACGATCCCCGTATCGTCGCGTTCCGCGAATGGATCCTCGAGGAAGTTGCCAGGACGCGGACGGCGGACAAGGTCTAATCTCTTGTCTTATGCATTCCCCTGGGAAAGAGCTACGCGCTTTTCCCGGGAAAACCACGACGGGACTTTTCCTGGAATTGCTCCCGCGCTCAGGACCGGGCGTTGTGGCCGAAGATCATCCTTGTGTATTTCTTCCATTTCCATTTCAGCTTCTTGTACAGAAGCGGGTGCTTTTTGCCGGCGACGGAAGTCTGGAAAGCGCCGTTTTCGCTGCCTTGCTCGACAATTGGCCGCTCGAACCACAGCATCTCAATGCCCAGTTTTTCGTCCATCTGCTCGATCTGGTGGTCGATCACGGTGTATATTTTGTGCTGATCGATCCAGGCACAACGGGCTTCGGCGACCGGACGGGTGATGAGATAGGAATCCGCGCACCTGGCATGCAGTGCCGGGTAGAGCCTCTGACCCCTGCGCAATTTCCAGCTCGGCGTGTAGTAGTTGCTGCCGTTGCCGAAATAGATGACGGCCTTGCGCATCGGGCTGCCGAGTTCGGCCAGCCCTTGCCGGAATTTGGCGACGAAGTCGCGCGCGAGGAAGACGTCATCCTCGAACACCAGGCAATAGGGCAGGTCGGTTTCGAGGAAGTCGCGCCAGATGCCGACATGCTTCAGCGCCAGCGAGACCTGCGCCGGGTGGACAAAATCGGGAGCGACCAATTCAGCACGAATCTCCGGGGTGATATCTGGCTTGTCCCAGTCCGTGTAAAAGTAGACGGGCACGCCGCGCCGCTCAAACTCGCGGACAATGTGGCGGCGGCGTTCGTCATAGCCATGCTTGACGTGGCAGATCCGGGTGAACACCAGGTCGCGGGGAAATCCGGATTCATCCGTCGTCGTCAAAGCGTTATCTCAACTCGCCGCGGCGCCGAACCAGCCGATCACCGCGCCGATGATCAGCAGCACGCCCAGCCAATGACCGCCATCGATGAGGGTCAGGTCCCAGCCGAAATTCTCATAGCGATGGTTGACCGACAGCGTCGTGGCGACGAAACCCAGCCAAAGCACGAAGCCGAAGATCAGGCCGGCGAGCCAGGTCGGCTCACCACCCGTCATCGCGCCGACGACCAGGGCCATGATGTAGGCCATCAGCAGCTCGGCGATGAAGGAGATGACGAAGGGCAGCGGCGATTTCTTCATCGTCGCCGGATCGAGCTTGACGGCCTTCAGCCAGGGCTTGCTCAACGCCATGTACCAGGCGGCGCCGAACAGCCATGCGACGACGGCGGCGGCAACCACCGCGATCCAGTTCACTGCTGAAAAATCCACGAGTTCCCCTCCTGTGCGGCTTTATGGAAACGCCTGTTCGGCGATGGCGTCAAGCAGTCGCCACACGGTCGTGCGCTTGACTTCGGCATCCTCGAGCGCCCTTGTCACCGGCACCTGGTAGACGCCAAGCGGCTCCAGCCCCGATCGCGGCAGATAGGACCGGCCGGGATCGCCGACGAGGACCTCGGCGCCACGCCGTTTGAGCGCCGAAAACCACGGCATCAGCCGGTCGGCGAAGGGTTTGTCGTAGAAGACATCGCCAGCCAGGATCACATCCCAATCCGCATCGGTGCCGATACAGTCCGTGCCGAGGAATTTGTTCACGACGCCATTGGCGTCGCTGTTGAGCCGGATCGCGGTGGCGCAGAACGGGTCTATATCGGCAGCGGTTATCTCGGCAGCCCCCGCCCTGGCGGCGGCGATGGCGACGAGCCCGGAGCCCGAGGCGAAGTCGAGCACGCGCTTGCCTCGCACTGTGTCGGGATTGTCGATGACGTAGCGGGCGAGGCCCTGGCCGCCGGCCCAGGCGAAAGCCCAGAAGGGTGGCGGCAGGCCGATCTCGACCAGTTCGTCCTCGGTCCGCTGCCAAAGATCATGCGCTTCGTCGGCGAGGTGGAGAAGAATCTCCGGTACATGCGGCGGTGCCATTAGCGCCGTGTTGTCGAGGATGAACTGCCTGGCGCTGTCGGGGGTGAGTGCCGTCACGGCGCAGGCGTCAGGCCGCCCATGCGGCAGACTTCCTTCCATTCGGCCGGGGTCACCGGCTGCACGGAAAGCCGTCCGAGCCGCACCAGCGCCATCTCGGCCAGTCTTGGATTGGCCTTGACTTCTTCCAGCGTCGGCGGGTTCGGCATGTCCCTGACAGCACGGATGTCGACACACTCCCAGCGCGGATCATCGGATGTAGTGTCGGGATGGGCCAGCGCGCAGACCTCGGCGATGCCGACCACGTTCAGCCCGTCATTGGAATGGTAGAAGAAGCCGAGATCGCCGATCTGCATGGCCTTCATGTTGTTGCGGGCGGCGTAGTTGCGCACGCCGTCCCATTGCGTGCCGGCCTTGCCCTTGGCCTTCAACGCCTCGAAGGAGAAAACCGAGGGTTCGGATTTGAACAGCCAGTAGTTCATTTTTTCTCCTCCTTGCGTTCCAGTCGTCGCGGCGCCGCGAATTAACTAGCCGCCGGCTTGTTGAACGTCCAGTTCCACTGGCGGATTTCGACGCTTTCGAACAGGCCGGCCTTGGCATAGGGGTCAGCGGCCGACAGGGCCTGCGCACCAGCCAGATCGGGCGCCTCGACCACCACGAGGCTGCCATTGGGCTTGCCGTCGGCGTCGAGGAACGGACCGGCAAAGGCCAGCTTCTTGTCGCTGTTCAGCCCTTCGAGGAAGGCGACATGCTCGGGCCGCGTGTCGAGGCGCACCTGCAGGCTTCCGGGCTTGTCCTTGCAAATCAGAGCAAACAGCATGGTCTTTCTCCTGGGTGGTTGGATCAGGGGATCAATCGTTGGTTTCGGTCTTCAGCGGCCGGGTCATCAGGGCCGTCACGGCCTGGCCGATGGTGATCCTGCCATCCAGTATGGCGGCCACGGCGGCGATGATCGGCGCATCGATGTTGCGCTCGGCGGCGATGCGGGCGGCGATCGCCGCGGTCG
>NZ_JAPYKP010000054.1:0-33511 GCF_037179725.1 Mesorhizobium sp. Cs1321R2N1
GCATATCCCAAGGATTGCCGGCGCGGGGCTTTTCAGCCTGATGCTGGGCACGTCCTGCGGCATCGGCGCCGTTGCTGAGAGGTGGCGTAGCGGCCGGCCCAAGGCTGAAATCGTCATCGAAGCTGGCCGGCTTTGCTGTGTGCCAGGACGCATCGCTGGGCGAAGACATTTCGCCCAGCCCGAAGGGATCCGGCTGGCCCGCGGCAGCGGCGTCGCTGGCTTGCGGCGTTGCCACCGGGTCGAGGCTGAACGGGTCATCAAAGGCAGGCGAACTGCGTTGGTTCGATGCGCGATCATAAGCCCCCGGCACGGGCTGCTCGAACGGGTTGGGCAAATCCGCCGGACGGGGCGTACGCGGTTCTTCCTCGATCCTGGCCGAGAAGAAGTCGTCGCTGCCGATGCTGGCCGGCGTTCGCGCTCGCAGCGATGACCACGCCGGCGTGGTATGGCTGGCGACCGGGGCCGGGCCGACTGACGTCTGGCTCGCTTTGGATTGAATCTCGACATGGAACACGTAATCGCCCATGCGCAGCCGCATGCCGCTTTGCAGCCGCATCAACCTGCCAGGTCCTACGGGGCTGTCGGAATCGTCGACGAACAATCCGCTGCTCGACGTGTCGGTAACGAAATAGCCGTCGTGGTTGCCGCTGATTTTGCAATGCGCGCGCGAGACGAACATGTCCGGGTCGTCGATCTGCCAGCCAGCATCGGCATTGCGCCCGATCACCAATTCGCCCTCGTCAAGGCGGGTCTGCCGGACCACTTGCGAGCGAGGGCCTTGTTCCAGGGTCAGCAGCAGGGTCATGCGGCCGCCTCCGCCATTTCGGGCCGCCAGCCGACGATGGTGTGCAATCTGAGATCGTCGGCATCCCCCCTATCTGCGGGCCGTTCGAGCCAGACCGTCCGGCCAAGCTGGACAGTCCCGACCCGTGGCGGGGGCACGTCATCGCGCGCCAGCACGATGCGCAAATCGACATCGAGCGCTTCGCCGATCATGTCGCGCACCGCTTTCTTGAACAGGCCTAGGCGCCGTTCGCCGGGCAGGAAAGACTTGAACTCGTCGAGGCTCAGCGGACCGACGCGCAATTCGATCCTGCTCTGGCGGCTGAACACCCGCGGCCCGATCGTCGCCCCGCGTCCGAGCCCGGCATAGGCCTTGCCGAGACGCGTCTGCAGTGGCGTCGGTATGGTGATCCAAGCGGCAA
Organism: Mesorhizobium sp. Cs1321R2N1; assembly: GCF_037179725.1. Classification (NCBI taxonomy): domain Bacteria; kingdom Pseudomonadati; phylum Pseudomonadota; class Alphaproteobacteria; order Hyphomicrobiales; family Phyllobacteriaceae; genus Mesorhizobium; species Mesorhizobium sp. Cs1321R2N1. Next base: position 1,206 of record NZ_JAPYKP010000054.1, read on the forward strand.
CGAACTCCTTGATCCGCACCGGCACCTTGAAGGCGGTGGTGAGAAACAGTGTCAGCCGCTCCACGCCGTCGACCTGGTTGGCCAGCGACCCAGCCTGTCGTAGGCGCACTGTCTCGAGTTCGGGGTCCTGCGTCCCGGGGAGGCCGATCCCCGACATTGCCTCCAGCATGGCTCGAACGTGCCCACCGACGGAACGCTCGACCTGCACCGCTGGATGCGCATCGGCCCAGGCGCGGTAGTAAAGCGCTATCATCCGATGCTGCAGGATGTTGACGAAATCGACGAAGGTCGTGTCGCTGGTCTGCTCGGCATCGGCCCCTGTAAACCAGCGCTGCGACAGCCGGTCGAGCACCCAGCGCGTCAGATGCAATGGCATCGGTCCTTCCGGTCCAAGCAGCCCGAAATTGGCGACGGTCACTCGCGCCCGGGCCTTGTCCCCGGCGTCCTCGACCTTGACGACGTCCCGGGCCGAAAAGCTCAGACGCACATGCTGGCCGAGTCTCGCCGGCTCGCGGTCGGCCGTTCCGGAATGGCCGAACAATCCGCCGCGCTGCTCCAGGCGTCGCAGCAACTCGAAAAAGTCGAAGCTCTCCGACAACGCTTCGGCCGCGACCGTTGCGTGCTGCGCTAGATCAGGTAGCGATTGCCGGGCGTCATCGGCCATGGCACATCCTCCTGCTTCTGCAGCAATCGCGTACGGGTCCGCACAAATCCGTTTATGCCCGCATGGCGGGCGAACAGCCGCGAAAGCAGGGCCGAAAGCAGCAATGAGCTTTGACCGGCCAGCACGGATTGGTCGATATGCAGTGTGACCTCGGTGCCGCGTCCGAAACACATTGGCCCATCGATCCGGAGCCTCTCGATCACCGGGCGCGAATCGATGCGCACGATCGAGTGCACGTTGCGGGCAAGACCCGGATCGCCCCGATCGGCATAGAGGTCGAGCAAGGCATGCAGCGGATCGACACCACGGCCTTCCTTGGCAAGGCTGAGGAAGTTGAGCGAGAGCTGCGCCACCAGCCGCCAGGCAAGGTTGTCGGCGCGCGATTCACCTTCAGCCCCGGCCGGCAGAGATGCCGGGATGGCCGGCTGCGGCGGCCGCAGTGCCCCAAGCAAGCGCACCGCTTCGACTGGATCGGCCGTCTCCAGCGTAAGCGTCGGCGTGTCGTCCAGGATCGGCAGGTCGCGATTGGTGCAAAGCGCCACGATGCCGAGACGCTTGAGCAGCCGGTTTGGCGTGCTTCCTGGCGGGCGCGAGACGGCGATAAAGACATCGTCGCCCGTATAGGAGGTGCGGGTCAGGCCGTCGCGCCGCTCGTCCTCGGTGGCCCGGCGCGGACGTCGCTCAGTCGAATAGACCCAGCCGCTGCCGCGGTTTTGCCCCAGGCTGAACAGTTCGGGAATTGTCGCCTCGCCGCTCTCCGCGTCGGCATCCTCGACCCGGGTGACCCGGAATATCTCAAAATCCCGCGCCCGGGTGCGGTCGGCGTGCAGCACCTGGCGCGTTTTGCGCGGATCGATCTCAACGTCGTTGCATTCGCGTTCGAAGAGATTGATGACCGGCGTCACGAAGAGCTCGAATTCGGCAGCCGTCACATCGGCGAGTTCAGGCACCGCACGCCGGAACAGGAAGATGATCTCCATCCCCGCCTCGCACGCGCGCACCACCGGCTGGAGGCCGGCAACCCGTACATAATGGAAGCGCTCCGGGATCATGAAATATTCGCGCAGCAGCCGATATCCCTCGAAGGTGGGACGGGTGCGCGGCATCAGCGCTTCGTCGTCGTGAATACCTATCATTTCGGGTTCGGGCAGCGCCGATAGCGCATTGGTCTTGCCTTGCGCCCGCGCGCCGACGGCCGAGCAGGCGCCGAAGATCGCATCGAAAATCACCGGCGCCTTGGCACGGCCGGCGAAATAGAGGTCGAGACGATCGAGCGACAGGTCGCTGAGCTTGCCTTTTCCTGTCCGGGCGAAGGTGACGCGCAAGGCCGCTTCGCCACTCATGTCGCCGACCGGCGCGATTCCGGCGGCGGCGAGCGCGCTACGATCCTGGAAATAGCTGACCGAGGTGATGGCGATCGGCCACAGCGTGACCTCTTGCGCGGTGGTGAAGGTGGAGCGTGTCGAAAGCCCTGGATGCAGGGTGGAGACCAGTCGCGTGCCCCGCGCGATGGCGTGGCCAGCGATCATCGAGTGCACTTGCTGGCCGGGTTTCAGCACAGCCATCCCCGTCGCCGGCGCCGGCGCCACCAGATCGGGGTAAAGCACATCGAGCACGGCGCGCGAGAAGCGCGAGCGCTCCGCGTCGACCTTCAGACGGGTGCGCGCGGCGAGGAAGGCAACGCCGTCAAGCAGCCGTTCCACATAAGGATCGGGACAGGGGACCGTGTCGAGGGAAAGATTACGAGCAACCGCCGGATGCATGTCTGCGAATTCCGCGGCCAGCGCCCGGATGTGGGTCAGTTCTTCTTCGTAATATTCGACAAAGACCCCATCCATCTCAGGTCTCCCGGAATTCGGTTCGTGCCAGGCCGTTGTCGAGATTGATTGTGGTGCGCAGCCGCATGCGCTCCGGTGTCGGGGCCATGATCAGCACCGCGTCGATCTCGATCTTGAGGCCGACGTTTTTGTCGCCGAGCGTGACGTTGACGATCGTGGCGCTCTCCTTCAGGCGCGGCTCGAAGGTGGCAAGCACCGCGCGGATTTCGCGTGCCAGCCCATCGCGGTCGAAATCCCGCGACGAACGGCCGGAAAAAGACGGCACGCCAAAATTGACCACGCTGCGGCGCACCTGCGGAAAGTCAGCGAGCGAGGGCAGTTCCTCCAGGGGCTGTTCGTGTTCGGCGTCCGAGAGCATCGGTACGGATTCGAAACGCTCGGTGTTGAACAGGGCCTCGATGTCGCGCCGCACGGCCTCTCTCAACACGCGTGCCGAAACGACCACGCCGCGGCCTTCGATCTCGGCGCGATGCTGGGCCTGGAAGACCAGGCGGTGCAGGCGCCGTTTCTGCTCGGATGTGAGTTCGGCGTCGGCATCGATGGCGCGCGCATTGCCGGCAAGAAGAGCCTCGACGCGCTCGGCGCCGAGCTCTTCCTCCAAGAGACGGCGCAGCCCATCGATCTCCGACGTCAGTCCTGGCAAGTCGTTGACGAGGCGGTCCCACAGGGACGGCTGAACCGCCTCGCGCCTTGCGCGCGAACTGCCGCCAAGCTGCGCCCTCGCGCCAGGCCGCTTGGTCTCACTTGCCGACATAGACGTCCATTTCGATCTCGTCGTCCTTGTCGTAGACGAACTTGATCTTTTTGTAGGCGAAGCTGACTTCTTCCTCGATAAGGTCCGCCTCATCGGCGGCCTGCCGCATATCATACTCCATGATGGAGGCGTCGGTGAGCGTCACGACCAGATAGTCGCTGGTCTCGCCGTCAATGGTGCGGCGTGCCGAAAACACCACCTCGTCGAGCGCCTTGTTCTCGAATAGCGCCTTCTTCAAATAGGGCGACGACTTGTCGTAGTGCTTGAAGAATTTGATCATTCCCATAGACACGCGGCCGCGTCGCGAAAGCGAGTTGGGATCATAGGGCGCCATAATCTTGTAATCGACGCCATGCACTTCGATCTCATCTTCGTGGCCGTCGCGCTTGCTGGGGCCCTTGATGTCGGGAACCTTCAAAAAACCATCGATCTTCATGGAAGGAGCGTCACTTCTTTCTGTGGTCGGCATTGTCTTTCTCCACCGCTTTCAAACCAAACAAGATGACTTCGCTGCGTTTCAGCCCTTCACCGACGGCAGTTCCGACACCAACCGCAGGGAGGCGTTGATGCCTTCCAACTGGTAATGCGGACGCAGATAGAAACGGGCGTTGTAGTAACCGGGTCTGCCTTCGACGCTGTCGACCTGAACCTCGGCCGCGGCGAGCGGCCGCTTGGCCCGCGCCTTGTCGTCGGCGAAAGCTGGATTGGCCAGCACGTATCGGTTGATCCATTCGGTCAACCATGTCTCCATATCGGTGCGTTCCTTGAACGAGCCAATCTTGTCGCGCGCGATCGCCTTGAGGTAATGCGCGAAGCGCGAGACCGGGAAGAGGTAGGGCAGGTTGGCGCTCAGCCGTTCGTTTGCCTGGGCGTCGGGGTCGACCAGACGCCCAGCCCGCGTCTCGTCGTCCTGAAGTGAGTGCGCGCCTATGAAGGCTGCGAGGTCGGTGTTCTTGCGGTGCAAGATCGGCATCAGACCGAGCTTGGCCAGTTCCGCCTCGCGCCGGTCATCGATAGCGACCTCGGTCGGGCATTTCATCGCGATTGACCCGTCATCGGTCGGGAAAGCATGCACCGGCAGATTGAGCACCGTGCCACCATTCTCGACGCCGCGGATCTGCGTTCCCCAGCCATAGAGCTTGTGGCTGCGGTTGATGTTGACGCCCATCGGGAAAGCGGCGTTCATCCAGACATATTTGTTATGGTCGCCGCCCACCTCTTCCTCGAAGGTGAAGCCCTTCACCGGAACGGTTTCCGAGCCGTAGGGCAGGCGTGCCAGCACCCGCGGCATGGTGAGCCCAATATAGCGGGCGTCCTCGCTCTCACGCAGCGACTGCCATGAGGCATAGGCCGGGTTGTTGACGATCATCTGCAGGTCTTGGGGGTTTGGCAGTTCCTGCCAACTGTCCATGCGGAACAGCCGCGGCGAGGCGGCCGCGATGAACGGCGTGTGCGCCGAGGCACAGACACCCGAGATGTTGCGTAGCAGGCCGACATCGCGCGGGTGGTTGGAGAACTCGTAGGCGCCGATGATGCAGCCGATCGGCTCGCCGCCCAGCATCGAATACTCGTCGGTATAGACTTTCTTGAAGATCGGGCTCTGGTCCCACATCTGGCCTTCATAGTCTTCCAGCGTGTCGGCCAACTGCTCCTTGGAGATGTTCATCACCCGGATCTTGAGCTTGGTATCCGTCTCGGTGTTGTTGATGAGGTACCAAAGGCCTCGCCAGGTGCCTTCCATCTCCCGCACTTCGGGGGCGTGCAGGATCTCGTTGACCTGCGTCGTCAGCATCTTGTCGATGCCCGCGATCAGCGATTTGATCGACTTGATCGCGTTGGACGATATGGTCGTCGTCTCGGATCGCGACTGTGCGGCCAGCGCCAGGTTGCGCACCAACTGCTGGAGCTTCTCGGTGTCGTCCTTCCTGACCTTGAAATCCTTTTCAAGGAGCCCGCTGAATTCGCCCAGATCGATGGCTTCCGCCTCGGCGGTTGCGGCTGCGGTCTTTTGCTGTTCGGCCATGACTTATTCCTCGCCCTTGCCGTCAGAGATCGCCTGGCCGGCGATCTTGCTCAGCAGCGGCTCGTTGTTGAGAAGCTGCGCAATGCGCTTTTCAGCGTCGACGCGGCCATCCATGAAGCCCAGCAGTTCCTCGAGTTGGCGCCGCATCTTGAGGATCTCGGCCAGTTGCGGCACCTGCTCGGCGATCTTGTCGGGCGCGAAATCTCCCATTTTGGAGAAGGTGAGATCGATCGCCAATTCCTCGTCCCGCTCGGCCCCTTCCACTTGCGGCAACGTGTTCTTCACGCGCGCTTTTACGCGCGGCCCCATCGCCTCCATGAATTTCGGGAAGCGATTGGCGTCGGTTTCGACGAAGTTGCGATCCAGGACCGACTTTGACGCTTCCTTGGTCTGCGAGGCGCCGGAAAGGTCGGCCATGACAGCCATGACGAACGGCAACTCGATCGTCGTCGGGCTGCCGTAGGTTTCGACGTCGTAGGCGATCTGCACACGCGGCGCGCGGTTTCTTTCGATGACCTTGGCTTTGCTCTCTGCTGGCATGGTTGTTACCTTTCATCCTTCTGGGCCGGCTTCTTGGGATCGGAAACACCGGCAAGCAGCCGGAATTCCTTCAGCCCCGACGGGGCGAGATCTTCCATCAGTTCCACGAAATCCATGTGCACCATCCGCCGCACGCGCCGGGCGAGGTGCGGGATCGGGCTGGACGGCTCGGTGCGGTCGTAGAATTCAACCACGAGATCGAGGCATTTGACGACCTCGTCACGCGAGTAGATCCGGTCAGGCAGGCCGGTGCTGGTTTGCGCAGAGCTTGCCACACTTGCCATCGTCTCGGCTCCATGTCCGTTTCGAGGGGGCGTCGATGCCGGTTGGGACGGCTGCGGGGCAGGCTTTGCCGCACCGTTGGCCACGGCGGCAGCGCTGGAATTCCACTCCAGCGTCGTCAGCAAGCGCTGCAGGAACTTCTTCAAATCCGGAACGGCCGCGCCATTGCCGTCGATGTGGGCGTTGAGCGCGGTATCGACCGCATCCAGCGCCGAAATCGCAGCGCGCGCATCGCTCAAAAGGGTGGTGATGGCGTCCACGGCCTGATCGATCTGCGCCGCGCAGGCGGTGCGCACCCGGTTCAGCATCTGGTTATGCGCGGCCGTTAGCGCCGCCTTTTCGGCGTTCCCCAGGCCGGAGGCAGCTTCCTGGAGCATGACGCGCTCGTCGAGCGCTGCCTGTTCCAGGTCTCGCCCGCTGATCGGCCCGATCGTGCGCGGTGAGAAGAAGACGGTCTGCCTCAGGTTCGCCAGCAGGCCTTCTTGCCCGTTCTGGAGGTCAAGCAGCGCGTTGATGCGTCGCAGCGCCGCGTCGCGAGGCGCGCCAGCCGGCCGTAAAGCCGGATGCATTGAATCCCAATACTGGTCGAGAGTCTTTGCGATCAGGGTCAGACCCTGGGCGAGGCCGGCAAGCCTCTCTTCATTGGCCAGCGCGCGCGTGACGATGACCAGAAGGCGCAAATCCCGACCGCGTGAGCGCAATTCTTCCGCTTTTTGGAGGATGGCGGCCCAGTCGACCGAGCTGGCTGACTGCGAAGGCTTGCTGCCGCCGTCGTGCACGACCTTGAGCTGGGCTTCCGTCAGCCGCTCGAGCTCGTGAAAAGCCGGGTCGTTGCGCAAATCCGCTCCCGACGGATTCGCACCGTCCAGAGGATTCAGCCAGAGTGCGAGATCAATCACACGTACCCCCAGCGAGCGGCTCCGCGCCTCATATGTGACGCAACGTTATCATCGGTCCCATGCCACGACAATTGAGCACATGCTCGAAAACCAACAGAAGCTGAATGCTCGGTTATCTTTCAACGAAACCCATGCGGCGATCGGCGGACCGGGTATGTGCAATGGCTCGCGTATTTCGGATTCCAGTTCGGGTTCTTTGCAGGAGTTTGCTAGGCTTGTGTAACCACAAGGTGCCGCGCGGACAGGTCAGAAGGACCGTCTCCTCACACGGCTTTGTCAAGCTGCTGCTTCTGTGGCAGGGTAGGGTCAGCAGATTTCGGGGGCAGGTTCAAATGGAACAGCGCCGGTCGTCGCAGAGTTTCAAGCGCAAGGAACTTGTTGCGAAGCTCAATCCCACGGGGGTGCGCGCCTTCAAGGCCGCCGCGGACACGGCCAAGTTGCGCGGCAACCCGTATGTCGAGCTCGTCCATTTCGTCCAGCAATTGGTGCTGTCCGAGCGCTCGGATGTACAGATGATCGTCGCTGATGCCGGGCTGGATGTCAGCCGGCTGACGGCGGATATGACCCGTGCCGTCGACAAGCTGCCCTACGGCGCGACCTCGGTGGAGGAATTCTCCGATCACATCTTCCACGCCATACAGGAAGGCTGGAACCTGGCCACACTGGAATTCGGGGTCGAGGAGGTGCGCAGCGCGCATATTCTTCTCGCCTGCCTGAAGACACCGGTGCTGGAGGGGCTGGTTTCGAAGATCAGCGCCGAATTCGACAAGATCAATGCTGATGGGGTAATTGCGCGGTTCGCCGATGTCATTGAAGGCTCGCTCGAATCCGGCTCACCGCCCGCGACAGCTGCCGCCGAAACTCCGATGAAACGCGGCCCGGGCCGTGACTCGGCGCTCGCCAAATACGCCACCGACCTCACTCAGCGCGCCCGTGATGGCAAGATCGATCCGGTCGTCGGCCGCGATGCGGAGATCCGTCAGATCGTCGACATCTTGATGCGGCGCCGGCAGAACAACCCGATCCTGACAGGCGAGGCGGGTGTCGGCAAGACGGCGGTCGTCGAGGGCTTTGCCTTGCGCATTGCCCAGGGCGACGTGCCGCCGCCGCTTCAGAATGTCAGCGTGCGCATGCTCGATGTCGGCCTGATGCAGGCGGGCGCCAGCGTCAAGGGCGAGTTCGAAAAGCGGCTGAAGGCTGTCATCGACGAGGTCCAGGTCTCAGAGACACCGATCATCCTGTTCATCGACGAGGCGCATACACTGATCGGCGCGGGTGGCGCGGCGGGAACCGGCGATGCAGCCAATCTCTTGAAGCCTGCTCTCGCGCGCGGCGAGCTCCGCACCATCGCCGCCACGACGTGGGCCGAATACAAGCAGCACATCGAGAAGGATCCGGCGCTGACCCGTCGGTTCCAGGTGGTCAAGATCGACGAACCTTCCGAAGCGGTGGCCGTGCTGATGTTGCGTGGTGTCGCCGGCGTTCTTGAGCAGCACCATCAGGTGCAAATCCTGGACGAGGCGATCGAGGCGTCGGTTTCCCTTTCGCACCGCTACATCCCGGCCAGGCAGCTGCCCGACAAGGCGGTCAGCCTGCTCGACACCGCCTGCGCCCGCGTTGCCATCTCTCAGCACGCGACGCCTGCCGAGGTCGAGGACATCCTGCGCCGTCGCCAGGCGCTCGAAGTCGAGAAAGGCATCATTTGCCGCGAGGCGGCGATCGGCATCGAAGTGACGGACCGACAGGCTCGCGTGGAGGCCGGGTTGGCGGAAACCGAGACCACGCTTGCGGCAGCGCAAGCACGCTGGGATCGCGAAAAGGCGCTTGTGGCCGCGATTCTTGACCTTCGTGCCAAACTCCGTGGCAAGGGCATGTCCCTTGACCCGGAGGAGGGGGAGGAAGCCACGGCCGAAGCTCTCGAGGCCCCAGGTGGCGAGGCGCGCAAGACAAAGGCGCTTGCCGCCCGCGAGCCTGCTCCAGCGCGCGATTCCGCAGCTGATCTGGCACGATTGCGCGAACTGACGGCCGAACTTGCCGCCGCGCAGGGCGAGACGCCGTTGATCCTGCCGTCGGTCGACCGCAATGCCGTGGCCGCCGTCGTCCAGGACTGGACCGGCATTCCGACCGGACGCATGCTATCCAGCCAGACTGAGAAGGCGCTCAAGCTGGCCGCCACTTTATCCGAGCGCGTCGTGGGTCAGGACCATGCGATGGAAATGATTGCGCGACGCGTGCAGACCAGCCGCGCCGGCCTTGGCGCTCCGGAAAAGCCGGTCGGCGTGTTCCTGCTTTGCGGCCCCTCCGGCGTCGGCAAGACCGAAACAGCCTTGGCGCTGGCCGAGACGCTCTATGGCGGAGAGCAGAACCTGATTTCGATCAACATGTCCGAATTCCAGGAGGCGCACACGGTCTCGACGCTGAAGGGCGCGCCACCCGGTTATGTTGGCTTTGGCAAGGGCGGCATCCTGACCGAAGCCGTGCGGCGCAAGCCCTATTCGGTGATCCTGCTCGATGAGGTCGAGAAGGCGCATCCGGACGTGCACGAGATCTTCTTCCAGGTCTTCGACAAGGGCATGATGGACGATAGCGAGGGCCGCCGGATCGACTTCAAGAACACGCTGATCCTGCTCACCTCGAATGTCGGGTCCGAAGTCATCATGGATCGCACGAGGAACGGCACCTTGCGTATCGGCCTCGACGATCTGGACACCGGTTTGCGCGGTCCTCTGTTGAAAGTATTTCCTGCCGCTTTTCTCGGGCGCGTGGTGACAATCCCCTACTACCCGCTCTCGGACGAAATGATCGAGGCGATCGCAACACACCAGTTCGCCAAGATCGCGCGGCGTCTCAAAGCAACCAGCGAAGCCGAGTTGGTGATCGGCGAGGGTGTCTTGGATATGATCAAGGCGCGCTGCACCGAGATCGAATCCGGCGGGCGCATGATCGACGCCATCCTCACCAACACGCTGCTGCCGGAACTCAGCCGCGGCGTGCTCAATCGCGCGCTCGAGGGCAAGAAGATGACGAAAGTCATCGTCGGTGCCTCGGCGAAAGGATTTACCTACTCTTTCGAATAGTGCCCGATCAGGATTCGCCGTCACGCGTTCGCGCCCACGATCTGGGTCACACGCCGGGACGTGCATGTCGACCGTATTGCTTACAGCTGGCTGACCCGTCGCTTCATCGATGCTGACGCGATCATCCGCTTGTTCGGCCGCGAGGAGGCGACAGGGATTACCAGCCTTATCGCCGGCGTCGTCGATGGCCTGTGGTCAGAGTGCCGCCGGCGCCGCAATGCGACGCGCGTTTCGCCGCCGTCTTCACTCCTGCCTTTTGGCAAATCCAGGGGTTTGCAGGACGACTGGAGCCCCATAGCGCCTGGACAGCGCCACCATCATGGCCATTATCCCTGGCAGCACGAACAGAATTCCGGCCGCCCTTGGGTCATGTGCATTAGCCAGCCGATAGAGATCGCCATTGCTGAGTCTCTGGACGGGCAGCAGCGTGAAGTAGTTGAGCGTAAGAGGAAACCATGTCTCGCCGATCCAGCGGAGCCACGAGCCGCCAATGAAGGCGGCGTTCACGACAGCAGCTTTGCGGCTTCCCCGTGCTTGGAAAGTAGCTTCACAGCCGTTCTATCGAACGACACAAAGGTCTCGCCGCCCAACCAAGTGCCTTCATAGGCCATGATACCATTCGCGAAATCGCCCCCTGCGTCCAGCAACGCAAGCCCGGCCTGAACACGGGTCGATTCATGACGACGTTTCCGGTATCGAGCAATGCGCGGATTGCGGTCGCGCAGACCGGATGTTCGAAGCCATAGGCCCGGCGCAGCACCCACACCAATTCGCACAGACACGCAGGGAAACGGCGATCAGCGACGCCTCTTTCAGCACCTTGTCTGCTGCGGCGGCTTGCTTTAGTCGCGGACGACGCCCCGGACCAGCACGTTGGTGTCGACGGTGACTTTCACTCCTCGCCCGCCCAACCGGCGGCGGCGGCCTCGTTCATGTCCTCGATCGTGGCGACCTTTTTCGTCTTGCTGGCGAGCAGTCCAAGGAAGCTGTCAATCGTGCCGGTCGGCCGCGCCGCCCGCACCCGCAATTCGCCGCCGGGAAGGTTTTCAAAATCGACCCGTTCTCCCGGCTTCGCACCCGTCGCGGCGCCCAGCTCCATCTCCATCAGCCGCTTGGCGGCAAAGCCGATCATCTCGCGCAGGAGATCGGCGTCCGGGGTCTTCTCCACGAGCGCGCGGAGGTTCATCATGTCGTCGGTCATCGGTGGTCCTTCCAAGCAGGAGTTGGTGTCGCAACCAGACTCTACCGGAAAGCGCCGATGACCACCGCACTACCAGCTACACCACGTCCAGGGACATCACCGAAGATGATGCCGCCGCTGACGCGTTTGATCTCTGGGCGCGTCATTATCTGATGCAGTGGACCGATGAATCCCGAATGTGCTGGCCGTTGGCTGGTCATCATGACGATCTTCCTGGCCTCACCAGTTGCTTGGCTGGTTATCGAAATTCAGGCCCGTGCCCTGTTTGTAAACTGTTTTCATTGAATGTGCTCCATTTTCATGCGATAGTAGGGGGTATTGTTCGATTTTCACGGCAAGGTATCCGACGTTCATGGGTGATGGTCCTCAGAATCAGTTTTCAGGCCCGGTTACTGGTTTTCATGACCGCAGGCTGCCGGAGGAGGCGCTGCCCGCAGGGTATGCCGCCCTGATCGCTGCCTACCGGCTTGCCGTGCCCGTGCCGCTGAAGCTGGCTGCCATCGGGCAGCGCCATAAGATCTATGAGGCGGAAGGCTGGCGGATATTCACGCCCCGCCACACGCCGCACGCCGACCTGGCTGGCCACCTGACATTCGCCCTGCGCTATGAGGGGCTGGATCTGTGCGTCCTCAAAACCCTGTTCAGGGCGACCGGGCCTGAACCTGTCGCCGGTATCGTCCGCGCCGCACCGACGGGCTCGTTCGCGCGCCGCGTCTGGTTTCTCTACGAATGGCTGATGCAGGCCCGCCTCGACCTGCCGGACGCGGCCAGCGGCGCCTATGCGCACATCGTCGACCCCGAACAGCAATGGGCAACAGGCGGCGTCACATCCACACGCCACCGCGTCAAGAACAACCTTCCGGGCACGCCCGCCTTTTGTCCGATGATCTTCAGGACGCCCACCCTTGAGGCGTTCGTCACCAGGAACCTTGCCCGGGAAGCGCGCGCGTTGGTCGCCGACGTGCCCGCCGATCTGCTGGCACGGACGGCGGCGTTCCTGCTTCTGAAGGATTCACGGTCCAGCTTCGAGATCGAAGGCGAGGACCCGCCGCAGGACCGTATCCAGCGGTGGGGCCAGGTGATCGCGGAAGCCGGAAGGCGGCCGATTGACCGCGCCGAGCTCGACCGCCTGCAAAGGATTGTTATCGGCGATGCGCGTTTCGTTCATCTGGGATTACGCACCGAAGGCGGGTTCGTCGGTCAGCATGATCGCACGACCGGCGTGCCGATCCCCGATCATATCAGCGCGCGGCAGGAAGACCTGAGCGGCCTGGTGGATGGCCTTATCGCCTTCGACAGGACGGTCGCGCCGGCGCTCGACCCTGTGCTGGCGGCGGCCGTGCTCGCTTTCGCCTTTGTCTATATCCATCCCTTTGAGGACGGAAACGGACGACTGCATCGCTTTTTGATCCACCATGTCCTGGCGGAGCGCGGATTCAATCCGCCCGGCGTCGTGTTTCCGGTGTCCGCCGTTATTCTCGACCGCATCGACGAGTATCGGCGCACACTCGAAAGCTATTCGCAGCGGATGCTGCCGCTGGTTCGCTGGAGGCCTACCGATCGCCACAATGTGGACGTTCTGAACGACACTGCGGACTTTTACCGCTACTTCGATGCGACGCCGCATGCAGAGTTTCTGTTCTCCTGCGTCGCGCGGACAATTGACGTCGATCTGCCGGCAGAAACCGCTTTCCTCAAAGCTTACGCCACGTTCAAAGCGCGCGTGCTGAATATCGCCGACATGCCGGACCGGCTGCTCGGCCTGCTGTTCCGCTTCCTGCGGCAGAATGGCGGGACCGTGTCGAAGCGCGCGCGCGAACGCGAATTCGCGGGCCTGACCGACAGGGAAGCGGCTGAGATCGAAGCGATCTTCGCGGAGACAAACCCCGTTGCCGCTCCGTCGCCGCGCAGATTCGTTGACGCCAGCGGCACGAAACCCGGAATCGACCAGGTCACAAACGGGTCATTCTTCTCCTGAAAACTGAAGTGGCGGTGACATTGAGCGCGAAGCGTGTTGTTTTAATCTGCACGCGAGCTCACGGAGCCGAAATCATGCAGCTTCGATTCAGCCCATGCAATGGTCGGTGTTGCTGGAGCTTCAGGATGCGCCGCCGCTTGATGACGAGGATCTTGCCTGCCTGTAGGAAGTCTGAGATGCGCTCGCCCGGCACGGGAAATTGAAGCGGTTCGCGATCCTTCTGGCACATCGACACTTCGAGCTCGGCCCGGATAAAATATTGATCGAGCGCCCCGATCCCGATGGGCGGACTAGCATGTAACCGTTGGAAAGCGCGGTGACGAAAAGGGCGCTCAGCCGACAACGTGGTTGTTCGAAGAAAGTCCGGAGCTGTTGTTGTCAGGTGCAGTCTATTGTGTGTGCGTGTCCGATCCAAAAGCGACGGATGCCTGTGTGCGCCATGGCAGGAGCCGATCGCCGGGCGGAGCGCACCAGAAGGATGAGTCAGCGAAGAACAGGCGGATGTCGAAGATAAGGGCCGGCAGAAAGGTTTTCCTGCCGGCGGGCATGATCGCGACAGAGCGTGCGATAGATACGGTCCTGCTTCACACCAAGAAAGATGATGGTTGGAGTTCGGCGCCGGACGACGGCGACTCCGCTATGCCGGCAACGCCTCAGACATTTCCAGGTAGCGGCAGAAGGCATTGGCGAGCTGCATCTGCCGCGGCGTCTTGCATTCGGCTTCGAATATCCCCGGGATGAGACAAGGATCGCGAGGCATTTTGCACGGGAGACCGCGACATTGAAGCGGTTGGCGCTGTAGAGGAATTCCATGCTACGCGGGGCGTCGGCATGGCTCGACGTCGCCATCGAATAAATCGCGATGGGGACTTCCTGCCCTGAAACTTATCGACAGTACCGACGCGCACGCCCGGATGGCGCTCGAAAACCTGCGCATTATAGGGTGTGATGACGATGATATCGTCGAGCGTAACGGGCCTTTCGATGCCGTCCCGGTCGATCCATCGTGTGTTGCTGTTCATGATGGTCATCACGATCTGCGTCATCAACCGAATAGCTCTTGTTGCCGGCATGCTCGACGGGGACGTAGCGAAGCCGCGAACCCTTAATCGGCCCGTTGGACAGGACGACCTGCTTCTCACAGCTCGGTACCGGGTGGAGCTTGCTGTCATAGAAGAGTTCGGAATCGAAATCGCAGATAGGCGGGCTCATACGCCAGGTTTCAGAAAAGGCCGCGATCCGGGTCGATCGTCTGCCTGCCGCCGAGTACATGCTCCAGTGAGGACCCGCCCGTACCATCGGGATGCGTGCCTTGCGTGGGCTGATCGAGCTGCTGCGGATCACCGAGCAGGATCAGCCGCCTGGCCGTATGCGATACGGCCAGCACGTTGGCCAGGGACATCTGGGCGGCCTCGTCGACGACAAGAACGTCGAGAACGTCCAGCGCATCGGCCGCCGACCACAGAAACCCTGTCCGCCGGCTACGTGGCATTGCCCGGAGGCAAGCTCGCTTGTGCCGGCCGGAGACCGGCGCCTGCGCCAAATCATCGCCTAATGTTCCCGTTGGGCCGCTTGCAGTCAGCTGGCAGGCGGCGGGCTCATGGCGGCTTTAGACGCGGTGGCGAAGCCTGGGATAATAATGTGGATTTCCACCGGGGAGCCCAGCTTCGGCCCGACCATGATCAATTCAATTGTCCAGAAGCAGCTTCAGGGTGAGATCCTGCGGGAGTGGAGGGTTTAAAGTTCAACAAAAGCGTTTCCGGCACACCTGACCTCCCGACGCCAAGGACGCCTAAAGTCGCGCGTTACTGTAACGGTCCCGTTTTCGAATAGGGAGGCTCGGGGGGCTGGCCTGAAACAAAAGTTGTGTCGATTGAAGTCTGCCGTTACTCTATTTCATTAAGCCGGCAGCGCGAAGAGCGTCTTCGATAATCTGACCAGGGCCGACGTCCGGGCCGCTCGGCGGCTGGAACGGCGGGTGCGCGACCGCCGAAGGGGAGTGTCGCACCGATCTCGTCGATGGATGGGCGTCTGGCGACTGGCCCTCAGTGCCGGCTAGTCCCCAAAACCGGGAGATAAGCGAAGTGGATGATATGCCGGTGTCGATCATAAAAGGTCCGCCGTCACTCAAGCCGTCTGCCGAGTCCACGGGTGTCCCGTGCGCCATGCCTGGGATGAGGTAGGATTCGACGACTTCCTGATTCGTAGCATCCCTCCAAACGTCGCGGCGATAGCCCTGCCGCTCCGCGGTGTCGGCTTGAGCTTCACTTTGTCCATGGAGTGCAAGCCATTGCCGGACGAGTTGGTTCGAATTGACGGGACTGACTGTCGTGTCGGCGCTTCCATGCCAGACGGAGAGCTTCGGCCATGGTCCGGAGTGACCGGACGCCTGCTTGACTGCCGACGCCAATTGCTTCGCGGTTGGGCCGCCATGACCTCGCATACGGTCGAATGCCTGCGGCAAGGTAGTGGCGCTGCCATAGGGTAGACCAGCTATGATGGCCCCGCCCGCAAAGACTTCCGGATAAGTGGCCAGCATCGCGGCGGCCATTGCCCCGCCAGCGGAAAGGCCGGTGACGAAGATCCCAGTCCGGTCCACATCGTTTGCGATCACTACGGCCTCTATCATTTGCCGGATCGAAAGTGCCTCACCCGAGCCTCTTCGGGTGTCGTCTGGGGCGAACCAGTTGAAACAAAGATTGGCATTGTTGCTGCGCTGCTGTTCTGGATAGAGCACGGCAAAGCCCTTGCGATCTGCCATCCTCGACCAGCCCGCGCCGCGGTCATAGGATACAGCCGACTGCGTGCAGCCATGGAGAGCAACGACCAGAGGTGCATCCGCTGCAAGGTCCTTGGGGCGGTATGTCCAGCCCCGCAACCGTCCTGGGTTGGACCCGAACGCCTGAAGTTCGGAAAATCGATCCCTTCCGACGTCACCGGCCACGACCGAGTTGCTTTGTTTTCGCCGAGCAGCCAAGCGTGCGACGGTATCGGCGAGACTTCTCATGTCGGCATCCTTTTGCGTTCAAATCCAAAGCAGATCAAATACCGGAACGCCGCCTTTCCAAGTTGGTTGCTGCGCTGCAGCATAAATACCTGCCTCTGCGAACAGGTTTTCTCCTGCGCATCCATTCTGGCGAACACACCTCGCCTTGGGCCGGAGCGGGCGCGGTAATGACGGCACATTCAGGATATCGTGTGCAACCATCCTCGGCTCGCCGCATGCGAAGAGAGCGCGGCAGCGGCCCGGGCGGCTGGTTACCTTGTCCTCAGAGGTCCCGCGAACGGATCGCGGCTACTACTCTGCAAACTAGAAGATGCATCACTATCCGGCGAGGCAGCGCGACTTTCGGATTTCCTCGCGCTTCGACCAGTCGCTGCCGGTCCTGGTGTCGGCCCGGGCGCCATCCCAATCGAGGATCAGCTGGGTGCGGAACCGCCATGATCTCGTGGATCCAGTCGTCGCCCGATCAAGAGCACGGCGGAACAAACGACAATCGGCCCTCGCCGGCATGCTGAGAGCCGCTTCCATTCCGTTAGCACACGCTGAAATACTCCGGAACCTTCCGCACGGTCCGCTGTTCGTCGGCAGGAGGTCCATGAAGTGCGAAACCTGACGGCAGAGCAGTCGCGAATAGCAAGAGCGCTATTGAACTGGTCGCGAGTGCGGCTTGGCGCCAAGTGCAATCTTAGCGAAGCGACGATCAGCGAATTTGAGAACGGGGTAAGGAAGCCGCATCCCCGCACTGTCGCCGCCATGCTCCTGGCTTTCGAAGGAGCGGGAATTGTCTTTCCCGCCGAAGGGGCCCCATTACTAGTGCGCTCTGAGGGGCAGACTAGTCGCCGGACCGGCAATAGAACGTGGCGCCGCCGGCAGACAAATCGCGCGGCGGAATGAAGAAAACTCCACATATCGATGAGGGAAAAGTGAGGGTGAACCTTGGCATTTCCTAAAGGAAGGGACCGCCACGGAAGCGCTCATGCCGTCCGACACACGTAAGCGAAGCTTCGCTTTTCGCCCTTGGTCTCCTTGACACGCACCCAGCTTTCCTCCTGGCGCCTGACAGGCTGGCCGATGTGTGCCCCTGCCGCTTTGAAGGGAAGCTGTGCGATGACCATGCTCGAAGACACAGCCGATCCGGCGGCCATGACTCACCCGATACTGCGGCACCTCGCGCCCCCTTGCCACCAACCGGCCAGTCAATTAGCTGTAGCTAAAAGAGGCTCCGGAAGTGCAAACTGCATGCGCGACGCAACAAAGCTACCACTTTGCGACCTCATCGGAATGCGGCGACGATGACGAAGTATCAGGTCGAAGAGATCTACAGCAATACAGTCGTGTCATCTGGCACTGTCGTGGAGAGCGATCCTATGCAAGCCGCCGGGGCCGCCGCCGGACAACAAAGAGTGTCGCCAAGAGCACTGCAGGATCATTGGTTCCGGGTGGTCGATGAAGAGAAAGCCACCGTGTATGAGTACAGCTTGGTCGGACCTGACGAACGTCCAGACCTCTTGGAATGGAGTGAGCACTCCGACGTCGGTCCTCCGATTCATGGCAAGGTGCACGGACCTGAGCTCACCAACGAGGGCGACCATTTCTACAACTGTCCCGCATGCGGTCAGCCCGTCGATCAGCGCGATTTGGGCCAAGTCTTCTGGCATGAAGTGCCCGGCCATGAGCCGCTGGAGCCGAAGCCCGAGGCGAAGGTGATCCAGTTTCCTAAACGGAAATGAGACGCCGCCGGCCGGGCCAGCCGCGAGCGCCAATCACCGGACGCCACGCTAGTCTAATGGAACCGTTTCGGGCGGATGCGCATTGATGGTCCAGTTCAACGGAGGGCAGCGCAGTGTCCATCATCGGCAGCATCACCGGCATTTTCTCCTCGAACGAGGAAGCCACGAAAAAGGCGCCTGCTAAGAAGGCAGCGAGTAAGAAAGCAGCGACTGCGAAGGCGAGCGCGGCCAAGAAGACTGGAGCTGCCCCAGCTATGGCAGCCCACTCAAAGGACTCCGCGGCCAGGGGTAGATCTGGTCAGCCCAAATCGGCCACCAAGAAAAAAGCGGCTGCCCATTGAGTTAAAGGAACCCCGCTCGGCGGGGTTTCTTGTGATGGCTTGGGAGCTGAATGGAAAAGACATTCGCAAGGATCGCTAACGCTGTCGCTCGCGGGGCAGGTCGTCCGATCACCTTCATCCTTTGCATGGCTTTGATCGCGGTCTGGGGCTTTTCGGGACCTTTCCTCGGTTTTTCCGAAACCTGGCAGCTCATCATCAACACCTCGACGACGATCGTCACCTTCCTGATGGTTTTCCTTATCCAGAATACGCAGAATCGAGATGGGGCAGCGGTACAGGCAAAGCTTGACGAACTGGTGCGCGTGAGTGCGGGCAAGAACAGCTTCATCGGGATAGATCATTTAACGGCGGCCGAGGTCGAAGAGATCCGGTCTACCTGCGAGGCCGCAGTTGCCCGCTCCCAATCCTCGGAACCGGCAGGCAAGAGGGACAAGGAAGAGAAACGTCGCCAACCGCAAGCTCAAAACACCTGAGGGGCACCGAAGAGAAACGGCACTAGAGCCGCTCCCCATCCACGGGTTGAATAAATTCCTGCTGGCGAGCCCGATATCTTTTGCAGATCGAGGCGGGCGAACTTGAGCTCGCAGAACATATTCAGGCCGTGCTCCGATCGACAACGTAGACTGGATGATCACCGGCAGGCGGAGGTCAGCTACTGAATGGCTGGTATGCGCCTCATCTCAGCCGCACAGATCGGCTTTGCCACTCCTTGGCAGCAGATATCGCCACCGAATACCGGACGCCCTGAAGTCCGGCCAAAATTTTGATGCGGACTCAGGCACTCAAACGCCGTTCCCCGAGCACCTAGCCACACAGCTTTGGGTCTGCCCTTCTTGGAACTCACGCCTGGAATTCAGCTGAAATCGCATGCGCGACCAGCTTTCGGTCAATTCGGCAATCACCCGTTCAGATCTCAACCGAAGTCAAAGATCGAGTAAAACTGAGCCTTGAGCGCGGCTGCAACAGGCCAGGACAAAGCCCGCTGACTTTTCTTCGGACGTAAGTCCGCCAAGATCCTGCATCGCAACTTCGCCCGAGAGCTTGGCAATCCGGCATGCACCGCAAATTCCCTGCTGACAGCCGGTCGGAACATAGACACCACAGTTGCGCGCCGCCTCCAGCAGGGTCTCTCCGGGTGCGCAACGATGCTCCAATCCGGAACGGGCGAAATGGACCGAGGACGAAACCGCAGAGGCCACATCCGGAGCAGCACCGCCCAGGGCGCCCCCGAAGCTCTCCTCATGATAACCCCGGGGGTCAACGCCTGCCTGGCCAAGACCGTCTCGCAGCGCCTTCATGTACTGTTCGGGGCCGCAGGCGTAGACCGTGCGCTCGCGAAGATCGGGGACCAGGCGCAGGAGCAAGGGGCCGTCCATGCGGCCCGTCGGTCCTGCCCAGGAGGGATCTGCCCTGGAACAGACGCATGTCACGCTCAGGTTGCGGAATCGGGCAGCGAGCGCATCGAGTTCGGACCTGAAAATGAGATCTCGCGGCGACCGCGCACTGTAAATGAGGCACAGGTCCAGATCGGAAGCTCTGTCCGTCAGGGTTCGCAGCATAGACATAAGAGGCGTGATCCCGCTGCCGCCCGCAAGAAAGAGAGGCTTTTCGCCTGGCAAGCCGTCAAGTTTGAACGAGCCCCGCGGGCCTTCAATCTTGATTTCGTCGCCCGCCCGCAGATTCTCGTGGATCCAATTGGAAACGAGCCCGCCTGGTGTCCGCTTGACCGTAATGTGCAGGTCGAGCGGACGTGTTGGTGGCGACGAAACGGAATAGGACCGGGCCACCGCAACGCCATCGATCGCGAGGTGAAGGACCACGTATTGCCCCGCTTTGAAGCAGAACATGCAATCTGAGGCGGCCGAGAACACAAAGGTCTTCACGTCGTGCGTCTCGTCGATGACCGCACGGCAGAGCATTGCCTGTGGCGATGCGTCGGCCCATTGCCGCTGCCGCATCGGTGCGAAAAAATCGGAAGCCGGAAACGAGGTATGTGCGTTCATGTTTGGCTCTCAATGACGCGCCAAACATGGCAGCCGCAGGCTGTCCGGAACAGTGGGTTGAGCCCTGCTTTTTAATCGGGAATTTCGATCTAGGTCTCGAGCGACATCACCGCCAGCTGCAGCGCACGAAGCCCTTTGCGGATGATCGGCTCATGCTTGCGCCGGGCGAGCATGGCCGTATGGACGGGCTGGTAGAGCTTCGGTGCGCCGTCGACCAGGAAGGATGGGCACTCGGCCGTAAACCTGCGGGCATCGTCGTTGCGCATGTAACAGCTCCCCCCGGTTCGCCGCAGCATGGCTTCGGCCAGGCTTTCAGATCCCATGGAAAGGCGGGAAATTGCCAACGAAGGGATCAGCTCCGAATGGGTTTTCTCAAGGACGACGGTGTAGCCGGGTCGAATGTAGCTGTCAGGATCGACCTCCGACATCGTCCTGGCAAAGGTCGAGACCATCACATATTCCTCGACCATAAGGTGCTCATAAGCTATTTCGGGAAGATAGCGGGGCGCGTAGAGCACGGCTATGTCGAGATTTCCCATGCTGAGATCGGTCACCATCTGGTTGGAATAGTCGGATTCCACATGAATCGAGGCTTTGGGAAGGGCCTGACAGAGCGCCTCCACCCACCCAGGCAGCACTGAGCGTGTCATGCCAACCTGCGCGGCGACGCGAAGGGTTCCTTCGAACCGGTTGAACGCGCGCACGTCGTGACGCGCCTGCGACCAGGTCGACAGCATCGCCCGCGCGTAGGCTTCGAAACGGCGCCCCGCCGCTGTCGGTTCAGCGCCAGCGCGGCCACGATGGAAAAGCTCCGACCCTACCGCGCCTTCGAGGCTCTTGATCCGGCTGCTGACCGTCGACTGCGTAATGTTCAGCCGGTCGGCAGTCCGGTTGAAGTTGCGCGATTCGATGATGTCGAGGAACGTCTCAATGTGGTCGAGCTGCACGGACAAACCCCAATCGAAAAACCCGATCATTACGCAGAGATCATTAGCTTGATCCGGCATTTGTCAAGGCGGAAGCTGGAGGAACTAAACGGCAAGCAATGCCGCAGTCTGGAGAGGGAGCGAAAGCTGAAGTGTTTATCGTCGATTGCGATTGTCACAACTACTGGTCCAGCGCCACGGTATTGGAACCGTATCTGTCCGGCATCTGGAAAGACATGTTCATAGAGGGCGAGAAGACTGGCCCCAGAGGCTCCTTCCCGCATGGCCATCGCCCCTGGTTCCATCCGCAGGATTTCTCCCGGAAGGATGTGCGACCCGAGACCGAAGCCGACAACTACCGGATCATGAAGGAAAAACACCTCGACAAATACAATGTCGGCGTGGCGATCCTCACCGGGGACGAGCCTATAGAAGCCTCGACTCTCGCAAACCCCTATTACGCCAGTGCGCTGGTCAGTGCCTACAATGACTATCAGATCGCCGAGTGGTTGCCGAAAGACAACCGCTTCATGGGTTCCATCATCATTGCGCCTCAGGATCCGAAGCTGGCGGCCGCCGAGATCCGTCGGCTCGGCACTCACCCCCGCATGGTCCAGGTTCTAGCCTCCCAAGGCTCCGTGAAGCCGTATGGTGATCCCTTCTACCACCCGATCTACGAAGCCTGTGCGGAGATGGGATTGCCGTTTGCCATTCACCTGGGCGGCCACGGTGGCGTCAACTGGAACGCCGTCGCGCCTGCCCCCACGACCTTCTTCTGGGAGACACACGCAATCCTGCACATGTCGGCGATCAGCCATGTCGCCAGCATGATTGCCCACGGTGTGTTCGAGAAATGGCCAGAACTCTACTTCGTCGTAGTCGAATGCGGCGTCGCCTGGGTGCCGACGGTGCTGTGGCGCCTCGACGCCGACTACAAGGCGCTGCGCAAGGAAACACCATGGCTGAAGATGCTGCCATCGGAGTACTGCCGCCGTAACATACGCTTCTCCACACAGCCGCTGGAGCAGCCGGCCAACGTGCAGCATCTCTGGTCCATCCTGGAAGCCATGGACGGCGAGAACACGCTGATGTTTGCGTCGGACTATCCGCATTGGGACTATGACGACGCCAACACTCTGCACATCCCGCCAGCCTGGAGAACGAAGGTGATGGGTCAGAATGCGCTGGACGTCTACAAGCGCATTCCTGCCATCCTAACCGCGAATGCTGCCTGACGGAGCAGAACATGGCCGAGAAAACCTACATATGCCGCGTCGACGAGATCAAGGCCGGGACACCCGTCATTGCCAAGGTCCGGAGCCTTTCGGTGGGCGTGTTCCGCATCGGAGAGAGCTTCCATGCGCTGCTCAACATCTGTCCGCATCGCGGCGCGCCGCTCTGTGAGGGGCCGCAATGCGGGACGACCGCGCCTGTCGAGGAAGCCCGCTTCATCTATCATCGAGAAAACGAGATCGTGCGCTGCGCCTGGCATGGCTGGGAGTTCGACATCAAGACGGGTTCGGCGCTGGTCGATCCCACTGTGCGTGCGCGGACGTTTCCCGTCATGGTGGAGGACGGCAACATCTATGTGACCGCCTGATCTGGCAGACGGGAGGCAAATCGACGAAAGACCAGAACGGCGGAGAAGGAGCACTTACGCATCGCGTGCTTGACGACGGTTGAAAAAAGAACGCGGAAAATCCGCAATGGGAGAACGGCAATGTCGGAATCAGAGTACAAACTGCGCATCGCGAAAGGTCTTATCGGGAGCGGCAAGGTTTCGCGGCGTGACTTCATCCATCTAGGATTGGCGGCAGGCCTGACCGTCGTCGCCGCAGATCAGCTCTTTGTCACTGCGGCACGAGCAGAACCGCAGCAAGGCGGTTTCGCAAAGCTCGGCATGGCGCATGGAGCGACGACAGATTCTATTGATCCGGCTGGGTATCCCGACACTTTCTCCCAAACCGCCTTTTCAGGCGCTATGTCCAACAGCCTGACTGAGGTGGATGCGAAGGGCGGCATACAGCCGGACCTGGCAGAAAGCTTCGAATCTTCCAATGGCGCCAAGACGTGGGTCTTTAAGCTACGCAAGGGCGCGACCTTCCACAATGGCAAGAGCGTGACGGCAGACGACGTCGTGACCTCTATGCGGTATCACATGGGCGCCGACACCAAATCCGCGGCGAAGCCTCTGCTTGCGTCTGTGAAGGACATTAAGGCGGACGGCCCAGAAACCGTTGTATTCACACTCGACAGCGGCAACGCCGATTTCCCCTACATCATGAGCGATTATCATCTCGTGATCATGCCGAGCGTTGACGGGAAAGCGGATTGGGCTTCGGGCGCGCGCACTGGCGCATTCGTGCTCGAGAATTTTCAGCCTGGCGTCTCGGCCAAGCTCAAGCGCAATCCGAATTATTTCAAGAACGGCAAGCCTTACCTGGATGAGGTGGAGTTCGTCGCCATTACGGATTTGGCCGCACGCATGGCTGCGCTCTCGACCGGGGAAGTGGATTACATTGGCCGCGCCGACCTGAAAACACTCGGCATGTTGAAGCGCAATCCCAAAATCGACATCATCGAGATCACCGGCTACGGGCATTATACTTTGCCGATGAATGTCACCATGGCGCCTTTCGACAATCCGGATGTGCGCATGGCGATGAAATGGGCGATCAACCGACAAGAGATCGCCGACAAGATCTTCCTCGGCCATGCTACCGTTGCCAATGACGATCCAATCGCGCCTGCGATCAAATTTTACAAGAACCCGGAGCCGCAGCACAGTTTCGATCCCGACAAGGCGCGCCATTATCTGAAGAAGGCGGGGCTGGAAAAGCTGAAGGTCGATCTCTCGGTCGCAGATGCGGCTTTCGCAGGTGCAGTAGACGCGGCCGCACTCATTCGCGAGACGGCCGCACAGTGCGGCATCGAGGTCAATGTCGTGCGCGAAGCGGAGGACGCCTATTGGGACAACGTCTGGCTCAAGAAGCCCTGGTGCGCTTCCTATTGGAGCGGTCGCGCCACCGCCGACTGGATGTTCACGCAAGCCTTCGCAGCCGAATCCAGCTGGAACGAGTCGTTCTGGAAGAATCCACGCTTCAACGAATTGCTGGTCCAGGCCCGAGCCGAAACGGATGAAGCCAAGCGCACGGCCATGTATGCCGAAATGCAGCAGCTGACCCATGATGATGGCGGTACTATCGTGCTGGTGTTCAACAACTTCGTCAGCGCCAAATCCAAGAAACTCGCCCATGGCGATGTGGCGCCAAATTGGGAAAATGACGGACTGAAGATGGCTGAGCGCTGGTGGACGGCTGAGGCATAGAGGTGTTTGCCAAGCGCGCCGGCCGCACCGCGGGCGGCGCGTCGTTGGGACTGCGCGCATGCGTGTGAATCCGGTCGCAAAAACGGTTCTGCAAAGGTTAGGCCTCGGCCTGATCACGTTGTTCGTCGTTTCGATCATCATCTTTTCGGCGATCGCAATGCTGCCTGGCGACTTCGCCAAAGCGACGCTCGGTCAAGCTGCTACCCCTGAAACGGTCGCGGCCCTTCAACACGAGGTCGGCCTCGATCGCCCACCAATCGAGCGCTACTTCAGCTGGATTGGTAAGATGGCACAGGGTGATTTTGGTTCCTCCTTCGCCAGCCGGACCGGCTACCGGCGAACGGTCGCGGAGATTATCGCACCACGTCTCTATAACACCATGTTCCTGGCGGTAATGACGACGCTGGTCGCGGTGCCGCTGGCGTTGGGGCTGGGTATTCTTGCGGCCCTGTACCGGAACAGCTGGTTCGATCGGCTTGTAAACACGGTGACACTTACGACAATTTCGTTCCCTGAATTCTTCGTCGCCTACATGCTCGCCTTCCTGATCATCTCGCGCGACACGTTCGCCGGCACCGATCTCGCACAGTCTTTACCCATCTGGCTCGCAGCTTCGATCGACTGGACGTTGAACGTCGTACCTAAGTTCCCGACCCTGGCGAATATCAGCGATCAGACGCCGTTTTGGGAGCACGTCTGGCGCGCAGCCCTGCCGTCGATGACGCTCACACTCGTCATCGTCGCTCACATGATGCGAATGACGCGCGCGGCCATCATCAACATGCTTTCAAGCCCCTATATCGACATGGCTCGGTTGAAGGGAATGACGCCAATGGTGGTCGTGCTTCGGCACGCTTTGCCAAACGCCTGGGCCCCGATCGTGACGGTTGTCGCCTTTAACCTTGCCTATCTCATCGTCGGCGTCGTTGTTGTCGAGGTAGTGTTCGTCTACCCCGGCGTCGGCCAACTGATGGTCGATGCCGTGAAATCGAGGGACGTACCAGTCGTGCAAGCCTGCGCCCTTGTCTTCGCCGCCACCTACATCCTGCTCAACCTGATCGCCGATATCATTTCGATCGTAACCAATCCGAGGCTTTTGCACCCAAGATGACAAGTGCGGAGCCCCTCATCCAGACCACGAGAGCGCCCAGGGTAAGGCGCACACGCCGCTCTCGGATGAGGATAGCGCTGAAGAAGGCGCCGCTCAGTGCCTGGTTCGGCATGGTTGTAACCCTCTGCTACGTTCTGGTCGCTCTATTTGCGCCTCTCATCGCTCCTTATCGAGAGACGCAGGTCTTTAGCGAGGCATTCGCGCCGTGGAGCCACGAGTTTATGTTCGGGACTGACCAACTCGGCCGCGACATGCTCACTCGACTCATCTACGGGGCTCGCAACACGATCGGCATCGCCGTTGCCACAACCATCATATCTTTTGCAGCGGGTGTGACGCTCGGCCTGCTGGCGGCAATGTACCGGGGGTGGCCAGACCAGATCTTGTCACGTGCGGTGGACGTGTTGATGTCGATCCCAAGCCTGATTTTTGCGCTGATGCTGCTCTCGATATTCGGTTCTTCGATAACCAGTCTCGTCTTGATCATCGCATTGCTGGATTCCACACGCGTGTTTCGTCTGGCGCGCGCAGTTGGCCTGAACGTAGTGGTAATGGAGTATGTCGAGGTCGCGCAATTGCGCGGCGAAGGTCCCGCATGGATTCTCCGCAGAGAAATCCTGCCCAACATTCTGCCGCCGCTCATCGCGGAATTTGGCCTGCGTTTCTGTTTTGTGTTTCTGACCATTGCAGCATTGTCGTTCCTGGGCGTCGGTATACAGCCGCCATCGGCTGATTGGGGGTCGATGGTGCGGGAAAACGCAACACTGATCACCTATGGCGATGTCACGCCGCTGCTGCCGGCGGGTGCCATTGCCCTCCTCACAGTAGCCGTGAACTTCGTCGTGGACTGGATTCTGCATTCAACGAGCGGACTGCGTGATGAAAAGTAGCAGTGCCGCGGCGCGCGAAAAGGGAACAGATCTTCTCAAGGTCCGGGACCTTCACGTTGAAGGCTTCTCGGACGAGCGCTGGCACCCGATCGTTCGCGGCGTGGATCTCTCGGTCAACCGCGGAGAAGTGCTCGGGCTGATCGGCGAATCCGGCGCCGGGAAGTCGACCATCGGCCTTGCGGCAATGGGCTATGCCAAGCCGGGATGCCGCATTACCCAGGGCTCGGTGCTGTTCGACGGCGTCGACCTCTTGTCGATGAGCGAAGCCCGCCGTCGGCGGCTCCGGGGCTCCCGCATCGCCTATGTGGCGCAAAGCGCAGCCGCCTGGTTCAACCCGGCTCACCGGCTCCTTGATCAAACCGTGGAAACGGCAGTTGCGCACGGGATCGCCAGCAGAGACAAGGCCAATCGCGACGCTATTGAGCTTTATCGACGCCTCCAGCTTCCAGAACCTGAGACTATCGGCTTCCGGTATCCGCATCAGGTGTCCGGTGGTCAGTTGCAGCGAGCCATGACGGCCATGGCCATGGCTTGCCGGCCCGACCTGATCGTGTTCGATGAGCCGACCACTGCGCTCGATGTGACGACGCAAGTGGAGGTCCTGGCCTCGATCCGCAGGATTGTTGAAGATTTCAACACAGCAGCGATCTACGTCACACACGATTTAGCCGTGGTGGCGCAAATGGCGGACCGGATCATGGTTCTGCGCCATGGACAAACGGTCGAGGAAGCCGACACACGGCAGATGCTCACTACCCCTACCCAGGAATACACCCGGACCCTCTGGGCCGTGCGCAAGCTCGCCAAGCCGGAGATTCGGACCCAGGACCATTTACTCGCCATCGACAATGTCACCGCGGCTTATGCCGGAAGGGTTAAGGTGCTGGTGGACGTGTCCATCAAGGTTCCGCGCGGCCGGACGGTAGCAGTCGTGGGCGAATCAGGGTCGGGGAAATCGACGCTCGCGCGCGTCGTTACCGGTTTGCTGCCTGCTATGTCTGGATCGATGTCGTTTGATGGCAAGCCGCTTACCCTCTCCTTGAAGGGACGTTCGAAAGACCTGCTGCGCCGCATCCAAATGGTCTATCAATCGCCGGACAGCGCCCTTAACCCTCGCCAGACTGTGGAGGAGATAATTTCGCGTCCGCTCGAATTCTACTTAGGCTTGAAGGGACAGCAGCGCGACGAGCGGGTTGGCGAGCTCATGCACATGATCGAGATGGACGAAAGCTTTCTCGACAGACTGCCCGGTGAATTGTCCGGTGGCCAGAAGCAGCGGATCTGCATAGCCCGCGCGCTCGCTGCCAATCCGGAGCTCATCATTTGTGACGAGGTCACCTCGGCACTGGATCAGATTGTGCAGGAAGAAATCTTGAAGCTCCTGATGCGCCTGCAGCACGAACTCGGCATCAGCTACATCTTCATTACCCACGATATCGCCACGGTAAGAGCGATTGCTGACGAGGTCGTGGTTATGCACAAAGGGCAGGTGGTGGAGCAGGGTTTGAAAACCGAGATACTGGCGCCACCCCACGCAGCCTACACCGAACTGCTTCTTTCCTCGGTGCCGCAGATGGATCCGGACTGGCTCACGGGCCTGCTTGCTCGACGCAACCCAATTTTCAAATAGCAATAGAAGCGGTACCGGCATTCGCCGACTATCTTCCGGTTCTCGGTTAGCCGAAACTCAGGGCCATCTTCGAGCTAAGGGTTGTCGCGGCGATTTAGCCGCGCCAACGGTCCCCTTCGACGCCCTTAGGAACGCGTGGCCCCGTCTTCCGTTGACTGCGATGCCATCCACCTTGATACGTAGAACGGAGTACGATCCGGACAGACGGATCCTCTCTGTATGGCTAATGACCAGCGACAAGCGTTATGCTTTCGAGGATGTACCGCCCGAAACCTTTGATGCATTTCGATCCGCCTTCGCCAAGGGGCGGTACTTCAACAGCCACATCCGCAATCATTTCCGATACCGCCGAAGCGACAGCTAACAGGCTCCAAGCGTATCCTATCTAGGGGGCGGCTTGCCACGCCTGCCTTCCATGAGTGACCGTCCGCAAGGCCCCCATATTCGTCATTCACAGGGGAGGTGGGTCCAACCAGACCGGAGCCAACAACCTCGCAGCATGTTTGGCAAACGCGAATTGCGAGCCTGCGGTGGGCGGTCAGGGCGCGCGCTAAATAGCTAATGATCCACTTGCAGTGTCTCTAGTTCGCCAGACCCACCATAGGGGATCATACGAAGGCTATGGGTTGGCTAACCATCCAGTAAGTCATTGGTTTATGCGACCAGCATTCTTCCACTTCGTTGCTGTCGTGGGGAGGCGGCCTCATGTCGGCTTGTCCACCAGGGGTGTGCTCCTCGTAGGGGCCTTAAAGGCGTTCACCAGCCTGACGACAGCGGCATCGACCGTGACGGGAGTGCCGAGGTTCACGGTTACACGGTTTTCCTGGATGTGGGTGACGTTGCCGATCAACTCGATGTGCTGTCCCTTCTGCAGCTTCGTTGTTTGGTCCACGACCGAGTGGGGTTGCCCATAGGAGGGTATGGAAACGCTCACCCGGTCCTCAGTGACACGCTTACGCACTGTTGCGGTGATTACGACCTCGTCGCCGATGTTGATGCCCTTTGCCATTCCCATGATTCTGGGGCGGCCAACGGCTTCGTCAAGCGAGCGGAAATGTCACGGCGCAGAGGAACAAACGACCGCGCGGCCATGCCTAGAAGGCATGGCGCCTCCTATCATTTGAATTGCAGCTGAGGACCGAGGATCTGCGTGCCGGCATGTATGAAGGCTGCCCACCGCAGGCGATCGGGCTTGGCGCTTCCACGTTCTGCCCCTTTTTGGTGCGGGAGTGGGGTGCGAAGTACGGGTGCCAACAACTCCTCCGCCGTCGCTGGAACCTTTTTCAGCGGCGCGGATTCCTCTGCATGACAAAAACCCCTGAAGTTGCCCCACCCCTTCTCGCCGAGACCAGCCCCGACCGACCTGTCAATTGCGAGGTCGCTCTGGAAACTGCCTTCGCGGCCCTTGTCGCCACCTCCACCGCCCAGGGGTGGACTCCGGAAGAGACGGCGGAGACGCTGCACAAGCTCGCTGTTGAGCATCTCGAACAGCTCAAGGCCACAGCGGCCTAATCGCTCCGGCCCCCGTCGGACCTGTGATCCCGGCTCGGCCGCCGAACCTCAATGGTAAGCAAAAGCCAGCATTGTCGTGCCCCATCCGATAACAGGCAGGACAGACGAAACAACGTTACGGTACCGGCAAGCCTGTCCGAAAATCGGGTGTCACCGGAAGCGAGCGCTTATGAGCGGTGCTGAAATACGCATCAAGGATTCGCCTCCGCGCCGCCTCGGTGATTTCCTTACCTTCGAGGAAATCGTCGATCTGATCATATGTGATCCCATATGCATCTTCGTCAGGACGAAGTGGGACAAGGTTCTCCAAATCTGCGGTCGGCACCTTGTTGACAAGTTCGGACGGAGCGCCCAGATGCGCTGCCAGGGCGCGCACCCTGCGCTTGTTTAGCCCGGAAAGAGGAAGGACGTCAGCGGCGCCGTCGCCGAATTTGGTGAAGAAGCCCATCATTGCCTCGGCCGCATGATCGGTGCCTATGACCAGTCCTCGGCTGCCAGCAGCGAGCGCGAATTGGGCAATCATGCGCTGACGGGCCTTGATGTTGCCCAGCACAAAATCCTCCCGATGGGCATCCCCGAGTTCCACGCCAGCCACCTTGATCGAGTCAAGCATTGCGTCGGCCGCCGGTTTGATGTCGAGTCTGTGCACTTCGTCCGCCCCAATGGTGTCGAGTGCTCGCTGAGCGTCCCTCTCGTCGGCCTGTGTGCCGTACGGCAGCCGGACAGCAAGAAACTTGGCATCGTATCCTGAGCTCCGCAGTTCGGCTACGGCTCGTTGAGCCAGAAGTGCGGCCGCGAGCGAATCCACCCCGCCGCTGATGCCCAGCACATACGTGCTGAGGCCGGCTGCACGCAGGTAGGTGCCAAGAAAGTCGCTGCGCCGGCGCGCCTCCACTGCGGCATCGAAATCCGGAGCGACGCCCAAGGCGCTGATGATGGCTTCTTGTTCTGTCATGTCGAGATATGCTCCTGTCATCCCTTGATTCA
The DNA here is from genome assembly GCF_037179725.1 of Mesorhizobium sp. Cs1321R2N1. NCBI lineage: Bacteria > Pseudomonadati > Pseudomonadota > Alphaproteobacteria > Hyphomicrobiales > Phyllobacteriaceae > Mesorhizobium > Mesorhizobium sp. Cs1321R2N1. The sequence goes on from NZ_JAPYKP010000054.1 coordinate 31,924, forward strand.
TGGCAGTCGTTGGTGCCCCCGATTCAGGTTTGGCAACCCGGTCTCGTTCTGCGTGGGAAACCGGAAAATGTTTCAATAACCGAGCCCATGCCGTCAGACCAGGGCGGTCGCTCATCACCTTGGCCGAAGGGGAATTCTGGTCCTTTTAACCGTGTATCGCATCCGACCACCTTAAGGGGCATCGCACCGCGTCCACGCCAAACCTCGATCGAGACGCTTGCGTGCTGTGGATCAAGCTCGCGACGGTGAAATGCGAGATAGCCGCCAGGGCGAATGAGGAGCAAGCTCCCGCGGGCTGCGCCGAGTTTCCGCGCAACGTGTCCTTGGAATCGACAAGCACAGACGCCTCAGAGGCGCCGCCCAGTTCGCTTGATCTCCCCTTGCATTGCGCCAACCCGAGCGCTACATACTGAACCACATGGTTCAGTATGTAAGAGCCCCTCTCGATGCCTCGTTCGCCGCGCTCTCGGACTCCACCCGACGCGGCGTTCTCGAGCAGCTCGGACGTGCGGACGCTTCGATCACGGAGCTTGCCGAGAAATTCCACATGACCTTAACCGGCATGAAGAAGCATGTGGGCGTGCTGGAGCAGGCGGGGCTGGTTGTCACGAAGAAGGTTGGGCGCGTGCGGACCTGCAAGCTCGGCCTTGGCGGACTGGAGGAGGAGGCGGCATGGATCGAGAGATACCGGCAACTCTGGGACGCACGCTTCGACGCGTTGGACAAGGTGGTCGAGGAATTGAAACGCAAGGAGAAAGTCGATGGACAAAAGAAGAAACAGTGAGCCTACCCCCTCGAACAACCGCACGACGGTGGAACGGACGTCGGAGCGTGAGTTGGTCGTCACACGAAGCTTCGATGGCCCGGCGCGCGTCGTGTTTGAGGCTTGGACCAAACCCGAGCTGTTCAAGCTATGGTGGGTGCCGAAGTCGACGGGCATGGTGCTGCGTTCCTGCGAGATGGACGTTCGTGTAGGGGGCGGGTACCGTTTGGTGTTCGGACATGATGCCTCGAATACTGACGAGTTCTTCGGCAGGTATATCGAGGTGACACCGTACTCTCGCCTTGCTTGGACCAATGACGAAGGCGGTGACGCGGGATCCCTCACCACGGTGACTTTCGAGGAAAAAGGGGGCAAGACGCTGCTGGTCATGAATGAGCGCTATCCGTCGAAGGAAGCTCTCGACGCCGCCGGCACCGGGGCAGCTGATGCGATGGGCGAGGCATTCGACCAACTGGACAAGCTTCTCGTCACGCTGCACGGCAGCGCCGGGCGTTCATGAAGTCTTAGATCCCGCGCTCGGCCGCATAGGCTGTCACCTGCGGTGTCCCCTAGCTGTGGAGCCTCAACAGGTTGTCCTTGGTCAGGCCCAGGCGACTGATTGGCGGTTTGGACTTTAGGCTTCCGTGCGGACGGTGCCAATTGTACCGATGCAACCATATGGGCAACTCGGCGGCGCAATGGTCGGAGTTCGCATAAGCCACGGCATATGCCCACTCCCTGAGTGCGGTCTGGATGAACCGCTCGGCCTTGCCGTTAGTCTTGGGGGTATAGGGCTTGGTCCTGACATGCTTGAGGCCGAGATCG
>NZ_JAPYKP010000055.1:0-33182 GCF_037179725.1 Mesorhizobium sp. Cs1321R2N1
AACGCCGCAGGTCTCATGCGGGCCCTCGAAGGGCGAGCACCACAGGCGGTCGTTACGGTGGCGCGGGACCAACGCCCAATCAGCTCTTAAACTGATTCAACGCAATCGTGAGGTTGCCTGATGAGCATCGATGGGCTGCCGCCGCTGCGTGACGTCATCGAGCGCCATGGGCTGCAGGCGAAAAAGGCGCTCGGCCAGAACTTCCTGCTCGATCTCAATTTGACCGGCAAGATCGCACGCAGTGCCGGCGACCTGACGAATGCCACGGTGATCGAGGTTGGGCCCGGGCCTGGAGGGCTGACAAGAGCGCTGCTATCGAACGGCGCCCGCCGGGTCGTCGCCATCGAGCGCGACGAACGCTGCCTGGCGGCGCTTGCCGAGGTGTCCGCTCACTACCCAGGTCGGCTGGAGGTGATTTCAGGCGACGCGCTGAAGATCGACTTCGCCGCCCTCGCCTCGGGGACCGGCCACGCTCCGGTCCGGATCGTGGCCAATCTGCCCTACAACATCGGCACCGAACTGCTGGTCCGATGGCTGACGGTCGCGGACTGGCCGCCCTTCTATGCCTCGATGACGCTGATGTTCCAGCGTGAGGTGGCGCAGCGCATCGTCGCCGCACCCGACAGCGACGCCTATGGCAGGCTGGGTGTGCTCGCCGGCTGGCGCACGCAGGCCAGGATCGCCTTCGACGTCCCGCCTCAAGCCTTCACGCCACCGCCCAAGGTCACCTCCTCGGTGGTGCATCTGGAACCACGCGCGACGCCCCTGCCCGCCGAGGTGAAGAAACTCGGCCGGGTCACGGAAGCCGCCTTCGGCCAACGCCGAAAGATGCTGCGGCAGAGCGTGAAAAGCCTCGGCGGCGAGGCCTTGCTCGAAAGAGCGGGGATCGACCCGACGCGACGTGCCGAAACGCTCAGCGTCGAGGAGTTCGTGCGGCTGACCAATGCGGTCTAGCGCCGGCAGGTCTGGAATTGTGATGACCGAGGCATAGGTAGTCTGGCGAACATGCCGGAGAACCAGGAATGCCCGCCTATGTCATTTCCGATGTCACGGTCCGCGACGAAAAGGCGTTGCAGACATACCGCTCCCGCGCCGCGGCCTCGATCGCCCGGCATGGCGGGCGTTATCTGGTGCGCGGCGGCCAAGTGCAGACGCTGGAGGGTGATTGGCATCCTGGTCCGCTGATCGTCGTTGAATTTCCCGACATCGAGCGGGCAAGGCGCTGGTACGCATCCGCCGAATATGCGGCGGCGCTGGAGGTGCGCGATGCCGCGCTCAGCCGACATCTGATCCTGGTCGAGGGCATGGCGCCCTGACGCCAGTCACACGGTCTTTTCGTCCAACAATCCCGACACGAAATCGAAGAGACCGGGCCGGCGGTCGCGCCGCAGCCGCTCGGCCACGACGATGCCGCGAACCTCGGCGAAGGCACGGTCGAGATCGTCATTGACGATGACGAAGTCATATTCCTTCCAGTGCTCGATCTCGTTGCGGGCGTTCTTCAGCCGCGTCTCGATCACCGCTTCCTGGTCCTCGGCGCGCCGCTTCAGCCGCGCCTTCAATTCCTTCATCGACGGAGGCAGGATGAAGATCGAGACGATGTCGGCACGCATCTTCTCCTTGAGCTGCTGGGCGCCCTGCCAGTCGATGTCGAACAGCATGTCGCGGCCCTGCGCCAGCGCCAGTTCGGCCGGCTCGCGCGGTGTCGCATAGCAATTGCCGTGCACTTCCGCCCATTCGAGGAGCGCGTCGGAATCGCGCAATCGCTCGAATTCGCGCAACGTGCGGAAATGGTAATGAACGCCCTCGATTTCCGAACCGCGGCGTGGCCTCGTGGTGACCGAGACCGACAGTTCAAGGCTGGAGTCGCTCTCCAGAAGATTGCGCGCGATCGTCGACTTGCCGGCACCCGATGGCGACGACAGGACGAGCATCAGCCCCCGGCGGCGGATCCGGGACCCCATATCCCTGGGAACCATCGGTTCCTTGGCGACCATCGGCTACTCCAGATTCTGGACCTGTTCACGAAACTGGTCGACGACCGCCTTCAGTTCGAGCCCGATCGCGGTGACGGCGGCGGCATTCGACTTCGAACACAGCGTATTCGATTCGCGGTTAAATTCCTGTGCCAGAAAATCGAGCTTGCGGCCGACGGCGCCGCCGCCCTCGAGCAAGGCCCGGCCAGACGCGACATGCGTTTTCAGCCGGTCGATCTCTTCGCGAATATCGGCCTTGGTGGCAAGGAACGCCGCCTCCATGTGCAGCCGGCTTGCATCCAGATTGGCGGATGCGTCCATCAGCAGCCGGACCTGCTCGGCAATGCGTTCGCGGATCGCCGCCGTATCGCGTGACGGGTCGGCTTCCGCGCGCAGCGTCAGTGTCTCGATGGTGTCGATATGGCCGGACAAAAGCACGGCCAGCGCGGCGCCCTCGCCTTGCCTGGCCTGTTCCAGGCCGTTCAGCGCCACGTCCAGCGCGGCCATGATGGAGGTATCGAGCGCGGCCCGCACTTCTTCGGTTTCGATGGTTTCGGCAACGTCGAGCACGCCACGCAGCGACAGCAATCCGTCAGCCGTCGCGGGCGCAACGCCGAACTGTTCCTGCAGCCGCTTGGCCAGACCGGCGAGATCTTTCAAAAACGCCTCGTTGACGACAGGTTGCGTCTGCGCGCTGGCGGCGCGGCCGATGGTCAGCGTCGCCTGGAAATTGCCGCGGGCGAAACGCTTCTGCAGCGTTTGCCTGACCACAGGCTCCAGCCGCTCGAATCCCTGAGGCAGCCGCAGGCGAACCTCGACGCTCTTGCCATTGACGGATTTGACTTCCCAGGCAATCGCGGTGCCGTCATGCTCGGCGACGACGCGCGCAAAACCGGTCATGCTCTGCAAATTCATGTCGCCCTGTACACCCCTGGCGCCTTACCCCGAAACGGTTTTCCGGAGGGGCAAGCGCGGCTTAAAATGACCACACCGCGAATGCGTCGAAATCGGACGCCCGGCGTTCCTTCAAATGTCAGGCCGCCGCCTTCCAGGCCTTTCTTCACCTTACTGGACCGCGCCCGCATCACCGCCGGCATCGCCGTTGTCACCACCGGTGCCGTCGCTGTCGTCAGCAGGCTTGTCGGAAGCAGGGTTGTCGGCAGCAGGCTTGTCGGCACTGCCGCTGGTACCGGCGGCAGCGGCGGCCTTGGCTGCTTCATCGGCCTGCTTCTTCTGCAGCGCGCGATAGCGGGCGACGTTTTCATTGTGCTCGTTCAGGGTCGACGCAAAGACGTGACCGCCCGTGCCGTCGGCGACGAAATAGAGGTCGTCGGTCTTCGACGGATTGGCCACGGCCTCGAGGGCCGCGCGGCCTGGATTGGCGATAGGCGTCGGCGGCAGGCCGCTGATCACATAGGTGTTGTAAGGCGTCTGCTTCTGGATGTCGGACTGGTAGATCGGGCGGTCCACCGGCTTGCCCTTGCCGCCAAACAGACCATAGATGATGGTCGGATCGGACTGCAGGCGCATGCCCTTGGCCAACCGGTTCAGGAAGACAGCAGCCACCCGTGAGCGTTCATCGCCCTTGCCGGTTTCCTTCTCGACGATCGAGGCCAGGGTGACAAAGTCCTCGACGTTGGCCAGCGGCAGATCCGGCGCGCGCCGCTGCCACACCTCATCGACCAGTTTCTTCTGATCGGCGAGCAGCTTTTCGACCATCTGCTGACGCGTTGCGCCACGCGTGAAGCGCAGCGTGTCGGTGGCAAGGCTGCCCTCGGGGGGCGTCTTCGCCGGCATATCGCCGCTTAGGGCGGGTTCGTCGGCGATGCGCTGCAAGGCCTGCTCGACCGTCAGCCCTTCGGGAATAGTCAGCGAGTACATCACCGACTTGCCGCTCTTCAGGAGTTCCATGATGTCGCGCATGGATGCCCTGGGCTTGATCTCGTATTCTCCGGCCTTGAGTGCCGAATCGTTGCCGAAGGCACGCACGCCGAGGCGGAATACGCGGGCGTCGCTGATCAGTCCGCGGCGCTCAAGCTGGTCGGCGATATCCTGGACGCCACTGTTGGGCTTGACGAGGAAAGTGTCGCCATTGGCGGCAGGGCCGGGCTCGGTAAACTCCTGCTTGCCGAAATAGAGGGCCACGCCCGCCGCCAGAACCATCAGCATCACCGAGGAGATGACGAAGTTCATGAACACGACGACCTGGCTGCGCGAAGCGCGCGAGCGTTTCGGCGGCGGCGTTCCGGCTTCCGGCCGCAGCGCCTCGCTGGCCGTCTTCGGCACGATCGGCCCGGTATTCGCCGGCCTTTGCCCGAATTCTCCGTTGCCTGACGGATTTGTGTTCATTTCGCCCTACCGTTCGATCTCTCAACGAATCCCCTGCGGCAGAGTAGGGGCGAATATGGCAAAATTGACGGCACGCCAAAGCATTGCCCGGCAACCGGACCGTCAGCCATTATACCGCTGGAAGACGAGCGAGGCGTTGGTGCCGCCGAAGCCGAAGGAATTGGACAGGGCTACGTCGATCTGGCGAGGGCGTGGCTTGTTCGGCACCAGGTCGATCGCGGTTTCGCGTTCGGGATTGTCGAGGTTGATGGTCGCCGGTGCGATATTGTCGCGGATGGCGAGGATCGAAAAGATCGCTTCGGCCGCGCCGGCTGCTCCCAGCAAATGGCCGATCGACGACTTGGTCGACGACATTGAAATCTTGGACGCCGCATTGCCGACCAACCGCTCGACAGCGCCGAGTTCGATCGTATCGGCCATGGTCGAGGTGCCGTGCGCATTGATGTAGTCGACATCGGCTGGCGTAAGCTTTGCCCGGTTCAGCGCCGCCGTCATGCAACGGAAGGCCCCGTCGCCATCTTCTGCCGGTGCGGTGATGTGATAGGCGTCGCCGGTCAGGCCGTAGCCGGTCACCTCGGCGTAGATCTTCGCGCCACGCGCCTTGGCATGCTCGAGCTCTTCCAGCACGACGACACCGGCGCCTTCGCCCATGACGAAGCCGTCGCGGTCGCGGTCGTAAGGCCGCGAGGCCGTTTGCGGGCTATCGTTGCGCTCGGTCGAGAGTGCCCGGCAGGCGGCGAAGCCGGCGAGCGAAAGCCGGGTCACCGGCGATTCGGCGCCACCGGCCAGCATGATGTCGGCATCGCCGAAGATGATCAGCCGGGCGGCGTCGCCGATGGCGTGCGCGCCGGTCGAGCAAGCGGTGACCACAGCGTGGTTGGGGCCTTTCAATCCGTGCCGGATCGAAACCTGGCCCGACACGAGATTGATGATATTTCCGGGAATGAAGAACGGGCTGATGCGGCGCGGCCCGCGTTCCTTGAGGATGATCGCGTTCTCGGCGATGCCCTCAAGACCGCCGATGCCGGAGCCGATCAGCACACCGGTGGCGCAACGCTCCTCCTCGGTGGAAGGCTGCCAGCCGGAATCCTTCAGCGCTTCATCGGCGGCCGCGATCCCGTACAGGATGAAGTCGCCGATCTTGCGAAGTTCCTTCGGCTCAAGAATGGCTTCGGGATTGAGCGTGCCGTTGGAGCCGTCGCCACGCGGAATGACGTGGGCGATCTTGCAGGCAAGATCGTCCACCTCGAACTCGGTGACGCGCTTGGCAGCGCTGCGGCCGGTCAGCAGTTCCTTCCAGCCGTGCTCGAAGCCCATACCGAACGGTGAAACCAGGCCAAGGCCCGTGACGACGACACGCCTCATCGCAGGTCCTCCCCGGTGATGACTGCCGAAAGCGTCAGGCCGAAGCCTTGTCGATGTACTTCACCGCATCGCCGACGGTCAGAATGGTCTCGGCTGCGTCATCGGGGATCTCGACGCCGAATTCTTCTTCGAACGCCATGACCAGTTCGACCGTGTCGAGGCTGTCAGCGCCCAGATCATCGATGAAGCTCGCCTGCTCCGTCACTTTGTCGGCATCGACGCCAAGGTGTTCGATGACGATCTTCTTGACGCGCTCTGCGGTGTCACTCATTTGGGCATCCTCGTCTTTTGTTTGTCTGTCTTCGTTAGCGGGCGGAATGCCGCTAATCAAGCTGAAAGATGGTCCTGCCGGAAACGCAACGGCCACGGACCGGTTTTTGCCCGAACCGCCGGGTTGCGGGCCGCATTACACGAAAAATAGCCAAGGTCCAAGCCGAAATGGTGGGTTTTCACAGCGCGGCGATGTTACCGCGGACCTCGCTCAGATCCTCGCTCAGATCATCGCCATACCGCCATTCACATGAATGGTCTGCCCGGTTACGTAGGCGGCCTCGTTCGAAGCCAGATAGGCAACGGCGGACGCCACTTCGGCACTGGTGCCCATGCGCTTCGTGGGGATCGCCGCCATGATCGCCTCTTTCTGCTTGTCGTTGAGCTTGTCGGTCATCGCCGATTCGATGAAGCCCGGAGCGACGCAGTTGACGGTGATGTTGCGGGTGGCGATTTCCTGCGCCAGCGACTTCGATAACCCGATCATACCGGCCTTGGAGGCACAGTAATTCGCCTGGCCGGGATTGCCGGTCACGCCGACCACCGAAGTGATGTTGATGATGCGGCCATGGCGGCGGCGCATCATCGGGTGGGTCAGTTCACGGGTCAGCCTGAAAACGGCGGTGAGGTTAACCTCCAGCACCGTATCCCAGTCGGCGTCCGACATGCGCACGAACAGGCCGTCCTTGGTGATGCCGGCATTGTTGACCAGAATGTCGACGCCCTCGAGATCGGCCTCCGCCTTCTGGCCGAGTGCCTTGACCTCGTCGCGGTTCGACAGGTTGGCCGGGAACAGCTTGACCCGGTCGCCCAGTTCGGAGGCCAGCGTTTCCAGTTTCTCGAGGCGCGTGCCGTGCAGGCCGACGATCGCGCCCTGCGCATGCAACACCCTGGCGATCGCCTCGCCGATGCCCCCCGATGCGCCGGTGACAAGCGCCTTGCGGCCGGTCAATTCGAACATTTTTGTCTCCAGGTTGAGAAGAGGGCATCCCGTATAGGGATGGTATCAAATGGCGTTTTATGCAAGCGCCGCCAATGCCGCCTCGACCTCGGCCGCGGAACCTACAGAGGCGGTGGCGATGTCGCGGTTGATGCGCCGCGCCAGGCCCGAAAGCACCTTGCCGGCGCCGATCTCGTAAAGCGTGGAGACGCCGTTGGCTCCGAACCATTCCACCGTTTCGCGCCAGCGCACGCGGGCAACCACCTGTTCGACCAGACGCCGTGCGATCTCATCGGGGTCACTGGTCGGAGTGACGGTGACGTTGGAGACGATGGGCACGACCGGCGCGGCCCTCGCGACGCTCGACAGCGCCTCGCGCATGATCTCGGCCGCCGGTGTCATCAGCGCGGAATGGAAAGGCGCCGAAACCTGCAGCATCAGGGCCCGTTTGGCACCCTTTTCCGTGCACAGTCTCGCCGCCAGTTCCACCGCGGCTCTCGTGCCTGATATGACCAGCTGGCCGCCGCCATTGTCGTTCGCCACCTGGCAGGCGGCGGCCTTGCCAGCGCCCAGGGCGGCCTCGGCACAGGCAGCTTCGACATCGGCCTGCTCCAACCCGATGATCGCCGCCATGGCGCCCTCGCCGGCCGGCACCGCCGCCTGCATGGCGTTGCCGCGAATGCGCAGCAGACGGGCGGCATCGGCAACGGAAACGAAGCCGGCGGCGGCGAGTGCCGAATATTCGCCCAGCGAATGGCCGGCGACATAGGCGACCTTATCCTTCAGCGAGAAACCGCGCGCTTCCAGCGCCCTGATCGCCGCCAGCGATACCGCCATGAGGGCCGGCTGCGCATTGGCCGTCAGCGTCAGGGTTTCTTCGGGACCTTCCCAGATCAGCTTCGACAGGTTTTCGCCGAGCGCGTCATCGACTTCCTGGAAGATCCTGCGCGCCTCGGGAAAGGCATCGGCGAGATCCTTGCCCATGCCGACAGCCTGGCTTCCTTGTCCTGGAAAGGTGAATGCGACGGCCATGCGGGGGCTCCCCAGACTTGTTTTGCTTGACTGATACTACGAATTTTCCCTGCCTGTGACGCAAGGCAGGCCGCCAAGTCAAGCCCGGTTCAACCCGGAGCCGAACCCGAACCATGCGCCGAGCGCCTGTTCCCAAAGGGCTTTGCGACGATCACACCTGATGAAAACCGCTCACGAATCGTTTGCTGGCTCTTCTTATTTCCGCCATAGGCGCTAGCTTTGCGTGACAATTATATGACAATCGAATGACGTGGATTGTCTTGGGGTGGGAAGTTAAAGTGGCAAAGAGCTTCAAACGTGCCGGCAACGCCGCGCCGCAGTTCCTGGAAGACGATCCGTCCACCGGCTATCTGCCGGGCCGGCGATGGCCGGTCGTCCGTTACGGGCTGATCAGCCTGGCGATCTCGGCAGTGCTGGTGTTCGCCATCGAACTGATCGTGCGCGGCGATGTTGCCGGCACCGTTTCCTTCTTCCTGCAGCCGTTCAAGCCGGGCTGGACAACCATCGTCGTGTTCGCGCTGGTCCTGATCGGTCTCGACGCGGTGCTCGGGCGCAGTCATCAGAGCCTGATGATCGTGGCGCCGCTGACCCTGTCGCTGGCCTTTGTCGGCCACCAGAAATCGCATTATCTCGGCGATCCGCTCTACCCCACGGATTTTCTCTATGCCCGCCAGATCTTCGCCCTGCTGCCGCTGCTGGTGCGCGAGCGGCCTATGACCGCGCTCGCCATGGTCGCGGGCATCGTCGCGGGCCTGTCCCTGCTCGTCTACGGCTGGCGGCTTTGGCGCCGCAAGGTTCCAGCCCTCAGCCACAAGGGCCGCCTTGCCCGGCTGACGCTGGCGGTGCCGCTGCTCGCCTTCTTCGTCTCGATCATGGACTACGCCACTTTCTCGTGGACGCGGGACCGGCTGCAGATCATCCCCATCATGTGGGACCAGAAGGAAAACTACGCCTCCAACGGCTTTGCGCTCGCCTTCGCACTCAACGTGCCGATGGCGCATGTCTCGGCACCACCAGGCTATTCCGACAAGGCAATTGCGGCCATTGACCGAACCAATGTGACGGCCTCGGTGCCTACCGAGAAGCCCGACATCATCGTCGTCATGAGCGAATCCTTCTGGGATTCAACCAAGCTGCCCGGCGTCACCATCACCCCGGATCCGATCCCCAATGTGCGGGCGCTCCGTTCGGGCTCGATGTTCTCGCCCGAATTCGGCGGCATGACCGCCAACATCGAATTCGAAGCGCTGACCGGGTTCTCGAACGCCTTCCTGCCGGCCGGCAGCATCCCCTACCAGCAATATGTACGCACCCCGACGCCGTCGATGGCGACCTTCCTGAAGAGCGAAGGCTATAGGGCACGCGCCATCCATCCAGGCACAAACTGGTTCTGGAATCGCGGCGCGGTCTATGCCGATTTCGGCTTCAACGACTTCAAATCGGAAGAGACGCTGCCGCCCATGGAAAAGCGCGGACCGCTGGCATCCGACGCCGCGATGACCGACGAGATCATCCGCGAAGCCGACGCCAGCGACGACCCGGTCTTCTTCTTCGCCGTCAGCCTGCAGAACCATGGCCCGTATGAACCGAACCGCTATTCGAACCCGACCCACTCGGTGCAAGCCCCGATCAGCCAGTGGGCGCGTGACTCGCTGATCTCCTACGCCGAGGGTTCAGCCGACGCGGACCGCGGCCTCGAGCGGCTGATCGAATGGGCCAAGACGCGCGAGCGGCCAACGATTGTCGCCTTTTTCGGTGACCACCTGCCGCCGCTCGGACCGGTCTATGTCGAGACCGGCTTCCTGAAGGACAATGTCGCGCCACGCAAGGAACCGACGCCGGAGGCGGCTCTCGAACACCACGCGACACCGCTGATCATCTGGTCGAACCGCTCGGGCCCGGTCGAGAATCTGGGGACGGTGAGCCCTGCCTTCCTGCCCTATCATATCCTCACCGCCGCGGGCATCACCCACCCCTACTACACCGGTTTCCTGGGCGACATGCGGCAGCGCTATCGTGTCGTCGACCGCAATTTGTTGCTGACGCCGACGGGCGAGGCCACGTCCGACTGGGCGCGACAGAAGGAGATCGACCCGGCGATCCGCGATTTCCGTCTGTTGCAATACGACATGATGTTCGGCAAACGCCTCGCGGCACCCGACTTCTTCCCTGAAACGGTCGACAAGGTTGTCTCCCATACCAGTTGAGCCGACCGGTCGGCTCAGGCCCGATGCTTTCGGGCCATGGGTTCAATTCGTCAATTGCAGCTTCGAGAACTTGTTGGCGATCTGCAGGAACACGTCCGGCAGTTTGGTCGGGTCATTGACGGCATAATAGTTGCTCGGGTCGGAAGCGCAGGCGCTGTAAAGCGTGCGGTTGGCGGGCGTGTCGGATTGCAGCACCAGGGTGTAGATTTGCACCCCCTCGTTCTTCAACTGCGTGCAGACGCTCTTGGTCCAGCCGTCGACATTGCGGGCCGCCGTCGCCTGGTTATCCGACCCGAAGCGGCCACCCGCCAGATAGCCATAGGATGTGTAGTCGGATTTCGTCGGCTGTTCGCTCGCACCATAGACGACATTCTCACCGTCGGTGAGCAACAGCACGATCTTGCTGATGCCAGGCGTCTTCCACGGCGCCCCGTCGGTATAAGGCGGAGCGGGCGACAGCACACGCATGCCCCACGACAGGCCCTCCGACACATTGGTGCCCGAGCCGTTCCACTCGGTCATCTGGCTTGCCGCCTGGCGCAGCTTGTCGAAATCTTCGGTCAAGGGAACGACAGGGGTCGGGCAGGAACGGTTCGGGCCAACGGTGACGGAAGTTCCTGTCTCGGTGATAAGTTCCTTTTCTGGCGCCACATATTTGGCGACTTTTTCCTTGGTGGCTTTGTCGGGATCGCTGCCGAGGCCGCTGAAGTCGATGCCGAGCCGGTTGTTGCCTTTTTGTTTGTCCAGCTTGACCGTGTCGCCGGTGTCGGCGAGATAAGAATTGTTGTAGTATTTTGCCTCATTGCCATAGGTGCTGGACGGCATCTGCGCATCTCCGGGATCATCCGGCGCAAAATAGGGAACGAACAGCGTGTCGGGCTTGGTCGGGTCGGGCGGCGTGTCGGAAATGTTGTAGGCGCCGGGCCGCGCCTCCACGCAGCCCTTCCATCCCGTGTCGTTCCATCCGGGCTCGGCCCATCCGGTGTCCTTGAGCTGCTTGAACAGCGCCATGTGGTTCGGGCGTTTGCCGTCGATGACGGGGAAATTTATGCCGTTGGTCGAGGATTTGCCGTCCATATCGATCCAGGACGGGTCGAACCCGTCGCCGTTGACGTTGACGGCCGTGACGAATGGCACCAGTGAGGCACGGACCTGGCGCGTCGGCGATTTTGTCGATTCGAGAGTATCGAGCAATGATTTGGTCGCGGCCCTGAGCGCCGTCATACGGGCGCCGCGCATCGAGCCGGTATTGTCCAGCACCAGCACGACTTCGAGCTGATTGTTCGATTCGACCGCCGAGGCATCGACCACGATGTGCTTGCTCTGGCCAAACAGGAAAGCGAAGTTCAGATTGACGTCGGCCGAGGCGACCGCCTTGGTCTTGATGAAATTGACGCCCTTGTCGACGGTCAGCGTCGCCTGCGCGTTGACGAGTTCGCCATGCCCGGCGATGTTTGCCTGGAAATAGCGGTTGAAGGCGTCGGTGCGGGTAATGTCCAGATCGCCAAGATGCGACGAGGCAAGGTTTGCGGAATCGAGCGCATTCTGCAGGTTGCTCTTCGCCCGCATCATGGTCGAGACATCGGTCGCGAAGGCTACGGCTGACAGAATGGCTGGCAGCCCCAACCCCATCAGAAGCGCGAAATTGCCGCTCTTCGAGCGCCAGAATCTGTTGAGAAGCATCCTTACCCCCGGAAATGCCTGCCGCTTGATATGCGCGGTTGCCCGGTCTTTTGCATGTTGCATGATGAATCGACCGTTGACGGTGGGGCTCAACCCGGCGCAAGCTGATGTTGTGGTTAAGCGCCGGTTGCTGGGAAAACCGCCAGGCCTTGCGCGCGCCGCGGGTTGATTTTCTGGCGGCTGCGACATCGGGGATGCCGCTTGCCCTTGCCTTATCAGCGGATTGCTGTATAGACGCCGCCAATCTGCCGGTCCCAGCTGGGGGCTGAACGGAGGGCCGGAGGTTTTTTCTAGAACCTTCGTGTGATGCCAGAAGCGCTTCCGCCTCCCGTGTCTCCGCTCTCGACCGTCTCGTCATGCTCCTTTCTTCCCCGCGCCTTTCGAGGCACACGCGGGTCAGAGAAGTTGCAGAGGCTTTTGCCGCCGGGAACCGGGAGAGAAACGAAGAAAGGCACTGATACATAATGGCTCTTTACGAACATGTGTTTCTTGCCCGGCAGGACCTCTCGCAGCAGCAGGTCGATGCGCTTGTCGAACAGTACAAGGGCGTCATCGCAGCAAATGGCGGGTCCGTCGGCCGGGTCGAGAACTGGGGACTGAAGTCCCTCACCTACCGGGTCAACAAGAACCGGAAGGCATACTACACGCTGATGGACCTCACCTGCCCGCCGGCGGCGCTCAACGAGATGGAGCGCCAGATGGGTCTGTCCGAGGACGTGCTGCGTTTCCTGACCATCAAGGTCGAGGCGCATGAGGAAGGCCCTTCGGCCATGATGCAGAAGCGCGAAGAGCGCTCCGAGCGCGGCGGCTTCGGCGATCGCGACCGTGGCGATCGTCCGGCGCGCAGCTTCGGCGACCGCGGCGATCGTGGCCCGCGCTCGTTCGGCGATCGCGAAGGCGGCGACCGTGGTCCGCGCCGTCCGCGCGAAGGTTTTGAAGGGGGTGCAGAATAATGGTCGACATCAACCAGATCCCGACCCGGCGCCCTTTCCATCGCCGCCGCAAGACCTGTCCGTTCTCCGGCGCCAACGCACCGAAGATCGACTACAAGGATGTGCGTCTGCTGCAGCGCTACATTTCCGAGCGCGGCAAGATCGTGCCGTCGCGCATCACCGCCGTTAGCCAGAAGAAGCAGCGCGAGCTCGCCAAGGCGATCAAGCGCGCCCGCTTCCTCGGCCTGCTGCCCTACGTGGTTCGCTAATTCTTCCGAACGGGCGGTTCGCCGCCCGTTCCTTATCGCCGGCCATGACGGGCATGACCGGTTAGGCATCAAATCCCGAGTTGAGGTCAAAACCTCTAACTGCCGCGACAGGCAGGACAGCGACACCGGCGGCAACGCCCTTTTGCTTCCTGACCTGTTCCAGAGAATTCGGCGCCGGCCTTGTGGACGGACGCCCAACCAAAAGGAACATAATCATGGACGTCATTCTTCTCGAACGCGTCTCCCGCCTCGGCCAGATGGGCGATACCGTCAAGGTCAAGGACGGTTTTGCCCGCAACTTCCTGCTGCCGCAGGGCAAGGCGCTGCGCGCCAACGAAGCCAACAAGAAGAAATTCGAAGGCCAGCGCGCCCAGCTCGAAGCCCGCAACCTCGAGCGCAAGTCTGAAGCCGCGCAGGTTGCCGAAAAGCTCGACGGCAAGAGCTTCATCGCCGTTCGCTCGGCCGGCGAGACCGGTCAGCTCTACGGTTCGGTGTCGACGCGCGACATCGCCGATCTGCTGATTACGGAGGGCTTCACGGTCAACCGCAACCAGATCCAGCTCAACCAGCCGATCAAGACCATCGGTGTCACCAATGTGGCGATCGCCCTGCATCCGGAAGTCGAAGTCACCATCACGCTCAACATCGCCCGCACGGCCGATGAGGCCGAACGCCAGGCCAAGGGCGAGACGCTGACCACCGCCGAAGCTATTTACGGCGACGACATCAACGACAATGCGCGGCCGGAAAACTTCTTCGATCCGAATGCCGAGTTCGAAGGCGGCGAAGAAAACGCCTGATCGCACAGGTCCGAGCCACTCGGACCACCGCTTTCCAGCCATTTCTGGACCAATGCCCGGGCCTCTCGCCCGGGCATTTTTGTGCCAAAAGGAACTTTTCGAAACCCTATATATTGATGCAGAGTAGGACAGCCTGTCTGACCGCGAGGGGACATCGGACAATGAATATTCTGTTGAAGCGCGTTCTCGACCGCCTGGTGCGCACGGGCAATCTCAAAGTAACCGGGCCGCAGGGTTCGACATTCATCTTCGGCGACGGCAGCGGCGAGCCGGTGCATATGCACATCAAGACCCGGCATGCCGAGCGCGCCATCACCTTCGACCCGATGCTGGCGGTGCCTGAATCGTACATGGACGGCGAGCTGGACATTCTTGAAGGCGGCGTGCTCGGACTGATGCGCATTGCCTTCCAGAACATGGGCAGCGGCGGCATCGACGCAACCTGGTCGAAAGCCATCGAGGGCCTGCGCCACGCCTTCCGCCGCCTGCAGCAGATCAACACCGCCTCGCGCTCGCGCCGCAACGTGCAGCGCCACTACGATCTGTCGGGCGAGCTCTACCGGCTCTTCCTCGATGAGGACGTGCAGTATTCCTGCGCCTATTTCGAGCAACCGGACATGACGCTGGACGAGGCGCAGGCCGCCAAAAAGCGCCATATCGCCGCCAAGCTCCGGCTGAAGGCCGGCCAGACGGTGCTCGACATCGGCTCCGGCTGGGGCGGCCTCGGCCTCTACCTCGCCAAAGCCTTCGACGTCGACGTACAAGGCGTGACGCTGTCGACCGAACAGCATGGCGTCGCCACCGACCGGGCGCATGCGCAAGGGCTGGAAAACCACGTCCATTTCGAGCTGAAGGATTATCGCGAGCTCAACGAACGCTTCGACCGCATCGTGTCGGTCGGCATGTTCGAGCATGTCGGCGTCAACCATTACCGGACCTTCTTCGACAAGGCGGCAACATTGCTGAAGCCTGATGGTGTCATGCTCCTGCACACGATCGGCCGCTCCGGCGTGCCATGGGCGACCAGCGCTTTCATCCGCAAGTATATTTTCCCCGGCGGCTACATTCCGGCAATGTCCGAAGTACTGCCGGCGATCGAGAAGTCCGGCCTCGTGGTCACCGACGTCGAGATCCTGCGGCTCCACTATGCCGACACGCTGAAGCACTGGGGCCAGCGCTTCGCCGCCAACCGCGACAAGGCCAAGGCTATCTATGACGAACGCTTCTGCCGCATGTGGGAGTTCTATCTGGCCGCCTCGGAAGCCGCCTTCCGTTGGCAGGATCTGGTGATTTTCCAGTTCCAGATCACCAAGACGAACGACACGCTGCCGATGACGCGCGACTATATGGCCAAATGCGAAAAAGCTCTGGAAATGCGCGACATGGGGCACCGTGAAGATATGGGGCACCGTGAAGATATGGGCCGCCGCGAGGCGGCTCCCGCCGAGAAGCCCGCCAAGCCCGCCCGCCGACGCAAGGTGGCGGAATAGGAACGGCGCTGTCAGGACGCATTATTGGCGCTTGCCATTGCCGGCTCCTGCCCCGAAAAAGGCCTCGTGATCGAAGCGAGGCCTTTTTCATGACCTATCTCCTCTACACAGCCGCGGCGCTGGCCGAGATCGCCGGCTGCTTTTCGGTGTGGGCGTGGTGGCGATTGGAGAAGTCGCCGCTCTGGCTGCTGCCGGGCTTTGCCTCGCTGCTTGTGTTCGCCTGGCTTCTGGCATTGATCGGCATAGGCGCCGCCGGCCGCGCCTATGCCGCTTACGCCGGTATCTACATCGCTGCCTCGCTCGCCTGGTTGTGGCTGGTCGAGGGCGTGCGGCCCGATCGCTGGGACCTTGCCGGTGCGGCGCTCTGCATGGCCGGCGCCTCGATCATCCTGCTCGCACCGAGAGGGGCATAGGCCGTGGAACTGCCGGCCACTCTTCGACAGGCTGTCGATCGCATTTTGGAAAAGGTGCCGCTGCCGGACCTGAAGCAGGCAGCAAAAATCCTGTCCGACCGCTACCGCGCCGAACTGCGCGACGGGCGCCTGCACATGGCGCAGGACATGGCGGTCAAGGCCTATCTGACGACGCGGATGCCGGCGACCTACGCGGCGGTCCGCGCCAGCCTCGATGCGCTCGCCGAAGCCCGGCCGGATTTCACACCCGCGACCTTGCTCGACGTTGGCGCCGGCCCTGGCACGGTGCTTTGGGCTACCAGCGATCTCTGGCCTGAACTGGAACTGGCAACGTTGTTCGAGGCGAGTGCCGCAGTGCGCAAGATCGGCGAGACACTCGCGGCCGGCGCAATCGCGGCCCGGACCATCTGGCGGGCCGGCGATGTCACGACAGACCTTGCCGACCTTCAACCGGCCGACCTCGTCACATGCGCCTATGTGCTGGACGAGATCGTGCCGGCATCCTTGCCCAAAATGGTCGACCGGCTATGGCAACTCACGACGGACACGTTGCTGATCGTCGAGCCGGGCACGCCGGCGGGCTGGCTGCGAATTCTGGCCGTGCGGCAGCAACTGATCGCCGCCGGCTCGCATCTGCTGGCGCCTTGCCCGCACGAAGCACCCTGCCCGCTAAACCCGCCCGACTGGTGCCACTTTTCCCGCCGCGTCGCCCGCTCGCGCCTGCACCGGCTGGCCAAGGACGCGGAGGTGCCGTGGGAAGACGAGAAATTCATTTATGTCGCTGCTTCGCGCCAGCCGGCTGCCTCCCTCGCCGCACGAGTGATCGCGCCGCCGAAATCAGGATCCGGCAAGGTGTCGCTGAAATTATGCGAGGCAGACGGCAGCGCCGACGAAAAGCTCTTCACCAAACGCGACGGCGACGCCTTCAAGGTGGCGCGGCGGCTGGACTGGGGCGATGCGCTGGCGTGAGATGAACCGAAGACCATCGCTCCGCAATCCGATGTCAACCAGCGCCCACTTTCCTGTTTTGTTCTCCTTCGAGAAACGCTAAACTCGCAACTCTCGATTCGAGTCAATTGCTATTCTTTCCACGGAAAAATTTTGGCTGTGAATCGCGAGCATCAAAGCCGCTTCGACACGAGCTGTTGCAGATAAGTCAGCATCGACTTGTCCAGTTCTGATATCGAAAGGCCGGGATCTAAATCGGGGACATCATGGCAGAGGCAGCGCGAAAATTCGGCGTGGCGGAGCAACCGCTCTATCGCGAATCGCCCAACAACATCGAGGCCGAGCAGGCGCTGCTTGGCGCCATCCTCGTCAACAACGATGCCTTCTACCGAGTGTCCGACTTCCTGAAGTCCGGCCATTTCCATGAACCCCTGCACCGCAAGATCTTCGACGTCGCGGCCGAGTTGATCCGCATGGGCAAGGCGGCGACGCCGATCACGCTGAAGACCTTCCTGCCGGCCGACGAAAAGGTCGGCGACATGACGGTGGCGCAATATGTCGTGCGGCTGGCGGTGGAAGCCGTCACCGTCGTCAACGCCACCGATTACGGCCGCGCCATCTACGACCTGGCGACGCGCCGGGCGCTGATCACGGTCGGCGAGGACATGGTCAACATCGCCTATGACGCACCTGTCGACATGTCGCCTTCCGAACAGATCGAGGACGCCGAGCGCCGCCTGTTCGAGCTGGCTGAAACCGGGCGCTATGACGGCGGCTTCGAGAGCTTCACCGACGCGGTCAAGACCGCGGTCGACATGGCCAACGCCGCCTATATGCGCGACGGCGGTCTGTCGGGCCTCGCCACCGGCTTGCGCGATCTCGACCGCCGCATGGGCGGCCTGCAGTCGTCCGATCTGATCATCATCGCCGGCCGTCCAGGCATGGGCAAGACATCGCTCGCCACCAACATCGCCTTCAACATTGCCGAGATGTACGAGCCGGCGCAGCAGGCCGACGGCTCGTTCAAGGCGGCAAATGGCGGCGTCGTCGGGTTTTTCTCGCTCGAAATGTCGTCCGAACAGCTCGCAACCCGTATCATTTCCGAACAGACGGAAATCTCTTCCTCGAAGATCCGTCGCGGCGAAATCAGCGAAATGGATTTCGAAAAGCTGGTCGCCTGTTCGCAGACCATGCAGAAGATCCCGCTGTTTATCGACCAGACCGGCGGTATTTCCATTGCCCAGTTGTCTGCCCGCGCGCGTCGCCTGAAGCGCCAGCGTGGCCTCGACCTGATCGTCATCGACTATATCCAGCTGATGCAGGGCTCATCCGCCAAGTCTTCGCAGAACCGCGTGCAGGAAATCACCGAGATCACCACGGGCCTGAAGGCGCTGGCCAAGGAACTGGCCGTGCCGATCATCGCGCTGTCGCAGCTCTCGCGTCAGGTCGAAAGCCGCGACGACAAGCGCCCGCAGCTCTCCGACCTGCGCGAATCCGGTTCGATCGAGCAGGACGCCGACGTCGTCATCTTCGTCTATCGCGAGGAATATTATCTCAAAAACCGCGAGCCGAAGCTCGGCACCGAGGAATACGTCAAGTGGGAAAATGACATGAACGAGATGCGCGGCAAGGCCGAGGTGATCGTGGCCAAGCAGCGCCACGGGCCGACCGGCTCGGTCACGCTCGCCTTCCACGGCGAATTCACCCGCTTCTCGGATTTGGCGGAAGAGCACCACATCGCGGAGAGGTTTGAGTAGCCTTTTGCCCGCGGTCGCAACAGAAATACGCAAGCAAGGCGTCCTACGACGCTCCCCTCTGTCCGGCAGGACAGAAGGGGGCGCGGAGGATCGCGGCGCCCTCAAGCGCGCGGGAAGGTAAAAGCGTGGCCAAATCCCGCGTCCAGTTCATCTGCCAGAATTGCGGTTCGGTGCACCAGCGCTGGGCCGGCAAATGCGATGCCTGCGGCGAGTGGAACACGCTGGTCGAGGAAGGCACGTCAGGCGGCATCGGCTCGGGGC
Organism: Mesorhizobium sp. Cs1321R2N1; assembly: GCF_037179725.1. Taxonomy (NCBI): domain Bacteria; kingdom Pseudomonadati; phylum Pseudomonadota; class Alphaproteobacteria; order Hyphomicrobiales; family Phyllobacteriaceae; genus Mesorhizobium; species Mesorhizobium sp. Cs1321R2N1. The sequence goes on from NZ_JAPYKP010000055.1 coordinate 18,693, forward strand.
CTGCCAACACGCGCAACGCCCGCAAGGGCCGGGCCGTGGTGCTGACCACGCTTTCGGGCGACATCGAGGACGCACCGCGCATCGTCTCGGGCATCGGCGAACTCGACCGCGCCACTGGCGGCGGCTTCGTGCGCGGCTCGGCACTGCTGGTCGGCGGCGATCCCGGCATCGGCAAGTCGACGCTGCTCACCCAGGCCGCGGCCGCTCTTGCCTCCAAGGGCCATCGCATCGTCTATGTCTCGGGCGAAGAGGCCGTTGCCCAGATCAGGCTGCGTGCGCAGCGTCTCGGCGTCGCGTCGGCGCCCGTGGAACTGGCGGCCGAGACCAATGTCGAGGACATCCTCGCCACGATCGCCGACGGCAAGCGGCCGGATCTGGTTATCCTCGACTCGATCCAGACACTGTGGACCGACCTTGCCGATTCGGCGCCGGGCACGGTTACCCAGGTACGCGCCGCCGCGCAGGCAATGATCCGCTACGCGAAATCCACGGGCGCCGCGATCGTGCTGGTCGGCCACGTCACCAAGGAAGGCCAGATCGCGGGTCCGCGCGTGGTCGAGCACATGGTCGACGGCGTACTCTATTTCGAGGGCGAAGGCGGCCACCACTTCCGCATCCTGCGCACGGTGAAGAACCGCTTCGGACCGACCGACGAGATCGGCGTCTTCGAAATGTCGGACAAGGGTCTGCGCGAGGTCTCCAACCCGTCCGAACTTTTTCTTGGCGAACGGCACGCGAAATCGCCGGGAGCGGCGGTTTTCGCCGGAATGGAAGGCACCAGGCCCGTTCTGGTCGAGATCCAGGCGCTGGTCGCACCCTCCTCACTCGGCACGCCGCGCCGGGCGGTGGTCGGCTGGGACGGCGCGCGGTTGTCGATGGTGCTGGCGGTGCTGGAGGCGCATTGCGGTGTCCGTTTCGGGCAGCATGACGTCTATCTCAACGTCGCCGGCGGCTATCGCATCAGCGAGCCGGCGGCCGATCTCGCGGTCGCTGCCGCACTGGTTTCCTCGCTCACCGGTCTTGCCCTTCCCGCCGATTGCGTCTATTTCGGCGAAATCAGCCTTTCGGGCGCGGTGAGGCCGGTTGCGCATGCGCAGCAGCGCCTCAAGGAAGCCGAAAAGCTGGGTTTTGGTAGCGCGGTTCTGCCCTTGGGCAGCGAGGAACTTGCCGGAGGGATCGGGGCCGGCGCTTTCCAGCCCACCGAGCTTGCCGACCTCGTGGCGCGCATAGCCGGCTCACGGCGCAGCCGTGTCGACGATGAAGAGTGACGCGGCTCGCCGAGCCGTGAAAATGAGATCGGAGTGGGGCCAAAGACATGCCGATTACGCTGCTTGACGGAATTCTCGTCGGCTTCACCCTGGTCTCGGCGATGCTCGCCATGGTTCGCGGCTTTTCGCGCGAGGTGCTTTCGGTTGTTTCGTGGGCGGCGGCGGCGGCAGCCGCCTTCTTCTTCTACAAACCGGTCCTGCCCTACCTGAAGCCCTATATCGACAATGAGAAGATCGCCATGGCGGCGGCCGCCGGCGTCGTCTTCATCATCGCGCTGATCGTCGTGTCGGTCATCACCATGAAGCTCGCCGACTGGATCATCGATTCGCGCATCGGCGCGCTCGACCGCACGCTCGGCTTTCTCTACGGCGCCGCGCGCGGCATCCTGGTCGTCGCGGTGGCGCTGCTGTTCTTCAACTGGCTGGCCGGCGCCAAGGCCCCGGCCTGGGTCACGGAAGCCAAGTCGCGGCCGCTGCTGGAACAGATCGGCGCCAAGCTCGAGAGTCTGCTGCCAGAGGACCCGGAAAACGCCATTCTCAAGAAGCTCAATCCGAATCAGCCGGCCGCCGAGACGCCCGCCGCGCCGGACGCACCGGCGGCGGATGCTCCGGCCGGTGGCGACGACGCCAATGCGCCAGCGCCAGACGACAACGACGCCGGTCCTGCCGACAACACGGCCAAGCCGGCGCCAGCGCCGGCGAACTGAGGCAGCAAACTGGACGTCGGACGGTCGATCCATGTGAACGACCGCACGCAGTGCGTTGCTTTCGACGCGCGACGGCCTTATATGGCGATTTTAGCGGAGCTTAAGATGGCAGACGCAGACGACGTGCTTTCCGCCGAGGCTGACGATCATTTCCATGACGAGTGCGGCGTGTTCGGCATCTTTGGCCGGCAGGATGCGGCAGCCATCGTCACACTTGGTCTGCATGCGCTGCAGCATCGTGGCCAGGAAGCGGCCGGCATCGTCTCCTATGACGGCACGCAGTTCCATGTCGAACGCCATGTCGGCCTGATCGGCGACACCTTCACCAAGCAACGCGTCATCGACAGCCTGCAAGGCAACCGCGCCATCGGCCACACGCGCTACGCCACCACTGGTGGCGCCGGCATGCGCAACATCCAGCCCTTCTTCGCGGAGTTGGCCGATGGCGGCTTCGCCGTCGCCCATAACGGCAACCTCACCAACGCCATGACCGTGCAGCGCGCGCTGCAGCAGCAAGGCGCAATCTTCTCCTCCACTTCCGATACCGAGACGCTTTTGCACCTGGTTGCGACCAGCAAGGAACGCGATCTCAACTCGCGCTTCATCGACGCGGTGCGTCAGGTCGAGGGCGCCTTCTCGCTGGTGGCGATGACGGCCAAGAAGATGATCGGCTGCCGCGATCCGCTCGGCATCCGCCCGCTGGTTCTGGGCGATCTCGACGGCGCCTGGATCCTGGCCTCCGAGACCTGCGCGCTCGACATCATCGGCGCCCGTTTCGTGCGCGACCTGAAACCCGGCGAGATGGTCGTCGTCACTTCCAAGGGCATCGAGAGCCTGTTCCCGTTCGAACCACAGAAGACCCGCTTCTGCATCTTCGAATATGTCTACTTCGCCCGGCCCGACTCTTCGGTCGAAGGCCGCAACGTCTATGAGGTGCGCAAGCGCATCGGCGCCGAACTGGCGCAGGAAAATCCGGTCGAGGCCGACATCGTCGTGCCGGTGCCGGACTCCGGCACGCCGGCGGCGATCGGATTTTCCCAGGCGGCGGGCATTCCCTTCGAGCTCGGCATCATCCGCAACCACTATGTCGGCCGCACCTTCATCCAGCCAGGCGATTCGATCCGCCACATGGGCGTCAAGCTGAAGCACAACGCCAACCGCCGCATGATCGAGGGCAAGCGCGTGGTGCTGGTCGACGATTCGATCGTTCGCGGCACCACCAGCCAGAAGATCGTGCAGATGGTGCGCGACGCCGGCGCCAAGGAAGTGCACATGCGCATCGCCTCGCCGCCGACCAGCGCGTCGTGCTTCTACGGCGTCGACACGCCGGAGAAGTCGAAGCTGCTGGCTTCGCGCATGTCGGTGGAAGAGATGGCCGAGTTCATCCGCGTCGATTCGCTCGGCTTCCTCTCGATCAACGGGCTCTACCGTGCCGTGGGCGAGGCCGGCCGCGACGACGACCAGCCGCAATTCTGCGACGCCTGCTTTACCGGCCAATATCCGACCCGCCTGCTCGACTTCGAAGGCCACGACAATGTGCGCACGCTGTCGCTGCTGGCGAACAATGGGGCATAGGATTGCCGGACCGTCCTTAGCTCCAGCCATATCTGCGGAAGCCATCGCATGACCTTCGACCTTACCGGCCGCATTGCGGTCGTCACCGGTGCCTCGCGCGGCATCGGCTATTTCATCGCCAGGGAATTGGCGGCCGCCGGTGCGCATGTCATCGCGGTTGCCCGCACCGTCGGTGGGCTGGAAGAACTCGACGACCAGATCAAGGCGGCCGGCGGCCAGGCGACGCTGGTGCCGCTCGATCTCGCCGACATGGCCGGCATAGACCGGCTAGGGGGCGCCATCAACGAGCGCTGGGGCAAGCTCGACATTCTCGTCGCCAATGCCGGCGTGCTCGGCGTCATCTCGCCGATCGGCCATGTCGAGGCCAAGACCTTCGAAAAGGTGATGACCATCAATGTCACCTCGACCTGGCGGCTGATCCGCTCCGTCGACCCGCTGCTGCGGCTTTCGGATGCCGGCCGGGCGATTATCCTGTCTTCCAATGCCGCGCATTCCGCGCGCGCCTTCTGGGCGCCTTACGCGGCATCGAAGGCGGCGGTCGAGACCATGATGCGCTCCTGGGCGCATGAGACGCAAAGCCTGCCGCTGCGTGTGAACGCCGCCGACCCCGGCGCCACGCGCACCGCGATGCGCGCGCAAGCCGTGCCCGGTGAGGATCCCGAGACATTGCCGCACCCCTCCGAGATCGCCAAACGCATCGTGCCGCTGGCCAGCCCGGATCTCACAGAGACCGGGCTGATCTTCCAGGCCAAGCACAACCGCTTCGTCGCCTACCGGCAACCGGAATAAACTCGAGCCGGTGCCGAAGAGGCAGCCATGATGGATCATCACGACCGCACCGTTCTCGATGCCTCGGCGGCTGTTCTTTGCGACCGATTGAGTGACGGCTGCAACACGCCCAGCCCGAAAACCTGCAGAATCATGACGCGGCTGCGATCTAAGGCGGCGGTCATGCTTTCGTCATTTCCGAGGAGTTGTTAGCATTGGACGACTCCCACACCAAGCGCCCTGCTGGGCAGACAAGGAAAACTCCATGGCTACGACCGCAGCATTGGTCTGGTATCTGGTAATCGCCGGCCCGCAGGGCGGCATGGTCGTGCTGCCCAGCACCTTCGACAAGCGCGAACAATGCACCGCCGCCATCACCGAGTATCAGAAGCAGCCGACACCCGCCGGCTGGTCCGTGCAGTGCGTGCCGAGCGCCTCGCCCTTCACCGACGAAGGCGACGCCGAAGAGCCGGCGGCTCAGTAAGCATCAGGTATCACAAGGCCCGCTGCCATTGCCGCGGGCCTTGTGATTCATCACCGCGCGCTCACCGTCAGTTCCGGCTTCTGGTTGATGGTCTGGAACACCACGCAATAGCGCTCGGTCAGTTTCAGCAGCGAATCAATGCGCTCCTGCGGTTCCTGCGTGTCGAGACTGAAATTGAGCCGGATGGCGCGAAAGCCTACCGGCGCGTCCTTGGCGACGCCAAGTGTGCCGCGAAAATCAAGGTCGCCTTCGGCTTCAACGGTCGCGGCGCCGAGCTTGAACTCGAGCGCCGTGGCCACCGCCTTCAGCGTCACCCCGGCGCACGCCACCAGCGCCTCGAGCAGCATGTCGCCGGAGCACAGTTCGAGCCCTGAGCCGCCTGTTGCCGGATGAAGGCCGGCGATTGCCAACGCCCTGCCCGTCTCCACCTTGCAGGCCACCGACTGTTCGTCGATCGAGCCCTTTGCCCTCAGCGTGATCAGTGCTTGCGCGGCGTCGTCGCGGTAGGCCTGCTTCAGCGGCGCCTGCATGGCCTTGAGCTCGGTTGCGTCCATTTTCGTTCCTTCCGAATGGCTTTCTGCCTTGATAGCACGGTCGTGCAAGACGTGTGAGCCAATCCGAGCAGGACGTCCCAAGCTATCAGGAACTGGTGTCGGCGGGACAGCAGGGGGCTCGCCATCCTCTATTCCCTTTGACTTCATTCGCCTCGGCCATACCTATGCGGATGTCGTTCCCGCGGAGGCCTCATGCGTTCCAAGCTGAAACTCGTCTGCCTTGCCCTCTTCATGCTTGCCGGCTTCGCGCAGCCTCTCCTGGCTGAAACGCCAGAGCGGCCGGCGCCCGCGGGCGGCGTGCTGTCGCTGCTGCCGCCGCCCGCGATCACCGACCATTCGATCAGCATTGGCGGGCGCAGCCTGCAGTACCAGGCAAAGGCCGGCACGCTCCCGCTGCTCTCCGGCAAGGGCGAGGTCACAGCGGAAATCTTCTATGTTGCCTATACGCTGAAACCGCGGGAGAGCGTCGCGGCGGAAGCACCGCGGCCGATCACCTTCGTGTTCAACGGCGGCCCGGGCGCCGCATCAGCCTATCTGCATCTCGGCGCGATCGGACCGCGCATCGTGGCGACCGGAGCCGACGGGGAATTCCTCCCTTCGCCGCAAAAGCTCGTCGATAATTCCGACAGCTGGCTCGACATGACCGACCTCGTCTTCGTCGACCCGGTGGGAACCGGCTACAGTCGCGAGGCCCCTGGCCAGGACACGCACGACTTCTGGGGCGTCAGCCAGGACGCCAGTTCGATCGGCGCCTTTATCCGGCTCTATCTCGCCCAAAACGGCCGCACGGGATCCCCGCTGTTCCTCGCCGGTGAGAGCTATGGCGGGTTCCGGGCGGCACTGCTTGCCAGGACGCTGCAGGAAGATATCGGCATCAGCCCGAGCGGCATCGTGCTGATCTCACCGGCGCTGGAATTCACCCTGGTGCAGCCCGACGAATTCGAGCCGCTGCATTGGGCTCTCGAACTGCCCTCCCTCGCGGCGGTCCGCTTGCGCAGTGAAGGTGTCAACGGCGATACACTGCGGAAAACGCTCGCCGAGGTCGAACATTATGCACTTGGCGAATACCTCACCGCGCTCACCAGCGGGCTGGAGCAAGGCGGGCGGCTGGCGAGCGATCGCGTGGCCGAGATCACCGGCCTGCCACCCGACCTCGTTCACCGCAACTTCGCCCGCGTCCCGACCTCGCTCTTCGCAAGGGAGTTTGCCCGTGCCACTGGCAAGGTGCTCAGCCCCTATGACGGCATGATCGCGACGGCGGACATCGCTCCCCAGAGCGCCCGCATCGCCGGTCCCGATCCGGTGCTGGACCGCAGCGTGCCGGCGCTGACCTCGGCCTTTGTCGGTTACGCGCGCGACGAACTGAACTTTCGCACCGATGTCAGCTACCGCTTGCTGAACGGTGATATCAGCCACAACTGGGACTATGGCACGAGCACCTCGCGCCAGGGCTATGCCGGTGTGATGGACGATTTGCAGCGAGCGCGCTCTCTGAATCCCGCGCTGGGCGTCGTCATCGTCAATGGCTACACCGATCTCGTCACTCCTTATCTGGCGTCACGTTATCTGGTCGGCCAGATCCCGTCGCTCGCCGGCGCCAGGCCGATCCGCCTCGACGTCGTTGAAGGTGGGCACATGATGTATCTCAAGCCGGACGGCCGGCGCGCGCTGAAAGAGGCCGCTTCGGAACTTTACCAGGCGACGCAGTAAACGACAGAGACATCGAACTTACGGGCAACCAAGGCCCGGCACCAATGGTGCTCGCCCCAGCCGAACGCAGGCCAGTGGCTAGCGCAGTGATCAAGGTATCCCAAATGGGACATTGACGGACAAGGCCCTAAAACCGTCTGATCCGGAAAAGTTTCGTCGTCCCATTTTCCGGTATCCCACAATGTCACATACGCTCTCGACCACACCGAGGCAGGATGGTTTTCGCGCCCCTGGCGAATTCGAACCCAAATCAGGCTGTTGGCTGATCTGGCCAGAACGGCCGGACACATGGCGTCTGGGTGCCAAGCCCGCGCAGAAGCTGTTCGCCAATGTCGCGGCGGCGATCGCACAAAGCGAGCCGGTGACCGTGGCGGCATCCAGCCGCCAGTGGCGGAACGCCAGAGCGCGATTGCCTGCCGACGTGCGCGTCGTGGAAATATCCACCAACGATTCCTGGCTGCGCGACAGCGGCCCCAATTTCGTCGTCAACGACCAAGGCAGCGTTCGCGGCGTCGATTGGATTTTCAACGCCTATGGCGGTTTCGACGGCGGCCTCTACTCGCCATGGGATTTGGACGACCTCGCGGCGCAAAAAGTCCTCGAGGTTGAGAGGATGGACCGCTACCGCGCGCCGCTGGTCGCCGAAGGTGGCGGTTTGCAATGCGATGGCCAGGGAACGCTCATCACGACCGAGCAGTGCCTGCTCAATCGCAATCGTAATGCCCATCTCGGCAAGGCGAAGGTGGAACAGCAGCTTGGCGACTATCTCGGCGTCGACAAAATCATCTGGCTGCCGCGCGGTTTTGCCTTCGACGAGACCGATGGCCATGTCGACGACCTCTGCTGCTTCGCGCGCCCTGGCGTGGTCGCGCTGAGCTGGACCGAAGACCGGGACGACCCGCAATATGAGATCGTGCGCGAAGCCGAGGAGGTGCTGCGTTCGGCCCGTGACGCGCGTGGCCGTGGTCTTGAGGTTCATCGGCTTCCTCACCCCCTGCCGATCGAAATGACGATGGAGGAGAGCGAGAGCGTGGACCGGGTCGATTCGACCTGGGCACGGCCGGCCGGCAACCGGATCGCGGCGAGTTACATCAACTATTATCCAGGCAACAGCGTCGTGGTCGTGCCTGAGTTCGGCTGCGATCTCGACCGGACCGCAAAGCAACAACTGGCCACGCTGTTTCCCGACCACAAGGTGGTCGGCATCGAGAACTCCCGCGAAATCCTGCTCGGCGGCGGCAACGTCGCCTGTATCACCTTACCGGTTTACGCGCCGCAACGGCGTTGAGCGGCAAGGGTGCCGACAGTGAAATTGGAACGGTGCACACCGCATCGGCCCGCCACCAGCGAAAGAAGGACACCCATGCGCTCTCTGCTCTTCCCAGTCCTTAATGCCGCGCTTGCCTGCGGCATCTGCTTCGGCGTTGCCCGGGCGGACGATGAGAAGGTCGTCAACGTCTACAACTGGTCCGACTATATCGCGCCGGACACGGCTGAGAAATTCGAGAAGGAGACAGGTATCAAGGTCCGCTACGATGTCTATGATGGCAACGAGGTCCTTGAAACGAAACTGCTCACCGGCGGCTCGGGATATGACGTGGTCTATCCCTCGGCCTTTCCATTCCTGAAGAACCAGGTGAAGGCTGGCGTTTTCCTGCAGCTCGACAGATCGAAGCTTTCAAACCACTCGAAGATCGATCCGCAAGCCTTGTCGCTGATCGCGGGCGCGGATCCGCACAACCTGCACGCCGTGCCTTACATGGCCGTCACGGACGGCATCGGCTACAATGTCGCTGCCATCAAGCAACGGATGCCGGACGCGCCGACGGATTCCTTCGCCATGGTCTTCGACGCCGATGTCGTCAAGAAATTCTCCGATTGCGGCGTCGCCATGATCGATGCCCCGGCGGAGATCATTCCGATGGCTATGAACTACCTGCACAACGACCCCAGGTCGACCAGTCCGGACGACCTCGCAAAGGTAGAAGAGCTGATGGGCAAGGTGCGGCCCTATATCCGTTACTTCCACTCGTCGAAATACATCAACGATCTGGCGAACGGCGACATCTGTGTCGTGCTGGGCTGGTCGGGCGACATATTGCAGGCCAAGACCCGTGCGGCGGAATCCGCCAAGAAGCTGGAAATTGCCTATTCCATTCCCAGGGAAGGCACGCTGATAAACTTCGACACGATGGCGGTGCCGAAGGATGCGCCGCATCCGGAGAATGCCGAGGCCTGGATCGATTTCAATTTGCGGCCCGATATCGCAGCGGCCAATTCCAGTTATGTTTCCTACGCCAATGCGATCCCGGAATCCCTGCCGCTGATGGATCAGGCTGTCGCCAAGGATCCCGGCGTTTTCCCGCCCGACGACGTAAAAGCCAAGCTGTTCGTGGTCGAGAACAACGACGCAAAGTTGCTGCGACTGCAGAACCGCATGTGGACACGCGTCGTGACGGGGCAGTGAAGCTGGCGAAACGAAACCGTCAGTCGCGCGGGGCCTCCCAGCCGGCGGCCAGCAACTCGACCTGGGAGTGCACACCGAGCTTGCGGTAGACCTGCTTGATGTGGTTGCGCACGGTGCCGGGTGAAATCGACAGGTTTCGCGAAATCGTCTTGGCGCTGCCGCCCTCGATCAGGAGCCGTGCGATCTGCCTTTCCCGGGCGCTGAGGTGCGACCCTGCGGCTTCGATTGCGGCCCCCTTGTCCCGAAGACGGCACAAATGAAGCAGCCTTTGCAGAATAAGCTTTGTGGCGCTGCTCGCCGCGCCGGCCACCGCCAGATCATGCTCGCCAAAACGCGGCGCGCCATCGCGGCGCAGAAAGGTCACATAGCCGGCGGTCAGTCCGTCGAGGTTGAACACGCCGGTTATTTCATCGAAGCTGCCGGACGGCCCGTAGAATTCGCGATAATACGGAGTGCGCTGGAAATCGCCGTGGCTGAGAGCCGACAACGGCAGCAGGAAATCCTGTCTGGTGCTGGCGAACCTCTGGAAGAAGGGATCCTGGCGATAGATGCGCGCATCATAGTCGCGGTTCCAGTGATCGGGTCCGGCCTCGTCGATGGTCAGGGAGGTTATGTCGCGACGATAGAAGCCGACATAGGCACGATCCGAGCCAAGCAGCACGCTTGCCGCCGCGCTGAAGCGGGCCGACAAGTCTTCGGGCGTTGCCGCCAGGGCCGCGGCGGCCACGCCACCGCTCCAGCGTCCAAGCCGGTCGAGAGAAAAATTCGACTGCATGCGCGCCCAGACTAACGCAAGCCCCGCCAACTTCAAGCTGCCGGGGATCCACGACGCCACAGGCGAAACCAGTCCTGCGGCCGCCTCCGCAGATCATCGCCCCATCAACTGGTTGGAATCACGCCTGGGCTTGCGACCTCACATGGGCGATGTAGCCGCGTACGTCGCCGGCCGGGCCGGCGTAGGCCTTGCCGAGCTTCTTCTCCATTGCCGCCATGTATTCCTTCGCCCATTTCGGCAGGGCGTAGTCGATGACGGCGAGGAACTCGAGGGTCGCCGCAAGGCGGATGTCGGCGATCGACGGGCTCTTGCCGCCGATGAACGGCTTGCCGTCGCGGAAGAAGGAGTGGAAGACCTCGAGCGGTTCGGCAATGGCGGCGACCGCGGCCTTCTGTGCCTCCGATTTCCTGTCCGGGTGGGCGTCGCTGTGCCCGACCTCGCCGGCATATTGCGGGAAGCCGAGCGCCGGATAGGTGGCGCGCGCCACATAGGGATAGAGCGTGCCGATCAGATAGAACATGGCGCTGTCTATCATCGCCCGCTTGGCTGGCGCCTTGGGGTAGAATTTCTCCAGTCCATGTTTGTTGGAAAGATATTGCATGATGGCGCAGCTCTCCCAAAGCACGCCGCGCGGCAGGCCCTTGTCCTCGATCATCGGCGTCAGATGGGCCGGATTGCGCGCCATGTATTCCGGCGAGCGCGTGTGCCCCCACGCATCGGCCTCCGCATGGTCGAGCCCGGCAGCGCGGGCAAAGACGCGAACGGTCATGTTGTTGACGCTCGGCTTCAGCATGCTGATTGTCAGTGTTGGTTTCTTTGCCGGTTTCGCCTTGGCTTTGCCGGCGGCTGCCTTTGACGCCGTCTTGGCCGCGGGTTTGGCCGCTGCTTTTGCTGCCGGCTTCGCTGCGGCTTTTGACGCCGTCTTGGCCGCCGGTTTCCTTGCGCTCTTCGTCACTGTCTTTGCCACGTATTCCTCCCTTGCCTGTTCAGCCTTCAATATGGATTTTTGGGTGCCCGGTCGGCCGACAATGTCGCGCGCGCGCGTTCCACCAGCGCCTGGATGGCGTCAGCCAGATGCACTTCGGCGATGTTGTAGTCGCCACGCGCGACACGAAGCTTATGCGCCTCCATCAGCACGTCGGCATGGGTGAAGCCGGCAGGCGGCTCGAAACGGTAGGAGGCAAGCTCGATCAGCAGGCCGAGCGGATCCTCGAAATAGATCGAATCCATGAAGCCGCGATCCTTGACGCCGCTGTGCTTGATGGCGCGCTCGTCGAGCCGGGCGACCGCCTGCAGGAAGGTGACGCGCGACACCGCAAAGGCGATGTGATGAACGCAGCCCGGGTCGGTCGGGGTGCGGCGCTTCACGGCCGTGCGGGTCTCGTCGGTGAAGATGGTGATCAGCCGGCCGTCGCCCGGATCGAAATACAGATGGCTTTCGGTCGGCTTGTCGAGGTTGGGCTGCTCGAAGATGAAAGGCATGCCCAGCACACCTTCCCAGAAATCGATCGAGGTCTGGCGGCCGGCACCGACCAGCGTGATGTGATGGACGCCTTGCGACTGCAGTTTCTGCATCGGCCTTCTCCCCCCAAAATATCCGCTCTGTCAAACGCGGCCCATCAGGCCGGACCTGCGCATGCTACATCCGGCATGGGCTGAGCGCTAATTTCCTGTCCGTTCCCCGGCGTTCTGCGCGCCTGCCCTTCGGCCCCCGCTTTATGAGACGATGCTAAACCAATCAGCCGTGCCGCGCCAGAAGCCGCATCCGGGACCGGCTGTTCGCGCTGCCTTCCCCTGCCCCAAACGCAAGCACGGCGCTGGAGCAGCGCCGCGCGGGATTTCGCCCGTATAGCTGGCGGGAGCGGAGCCGACTGGGGCTGGAGCCGCCTTCACTCAAGCAGGCGCACGCCTTATGGCCGATATCGCCATTCTCGATACACGCGAAAGGGTTCTCGCCGGCATCTTTTTGACCGGCGCCGCCTACTTGCTGTTTTCGACGCAGGATGCCTCGATCAAGCTGCTGGTTACCAGCATGACTGTCTGGCAGATCATGTTCTTCCGCAGCATCACCATTCTCTGCGCTTGCGCGGCCATAGGCGGGCGGGCGCTGTTCGCCGATACGGTGCGCTCGCCGATCGTGCGGCCGATGCTGGTGCGCAGTGCCTTCACGCTTGCCGCATGGCTTTGCTATTACAACGCGGCTCGCAGCCTGCAACTCGCCGAACTGACCACCGTCTATTACGCGGCCCCGATCATCGTCACCGTGCTTTCGGTGGTCCTGCTCGGCGAAAAGGTGCCTGTCCTGCGCTGGCTGGCGGTTCTGATCGGCTTTGCCGGTGTCTTTGTCGCCTGCGATCCCGCCCATCTCGGCCTTTCGGTACCCGTGTTGCTGGTGCTGACGGCGGCCGGCCTGTGGGGCATCGCCATCGTGCTCCTGCGCAAGACGGCCCTTGCCGAGCGCTCGATGATCCAGCTCCTCCTCAACAATTTCTATTTCCTGGTGTTTTCGGCGGTGCCGGCTTTGTTGTGGTGGCATACGCCGGACCCGACGCAATCGCTGCTTCTTGCCAGCGTCGGTGCACTCGGCGGCCTGGCGCAATATCTTCTCTTCGAAGGCATGAAGCGCTCGCCGGCATCGATCCTGGCGCCACTCGAATACACCTCACTGTTGTGGGCGTTCGCGCTCGGCTACGCGATCTGGGGCGATGTGCCACGCCGCGAGGTTTTTCTGGGTGCTGCCCTTATCGTCGCCGCCGGTCTGCTGATCGTCGGCGGCGAGCATTTCCGCAAGCGGCTTTGATGTTCATTATTGCTGACGTTACGATGTCAGTATGGAGTGGCGTAGTCTTGCGGCCATGACTGATATGACAGCCACCACCGACACTGGCACCGAGCGCACGCTTGGTATCATACTGGTGTCGTCCTCGGCGGCCGTATTCGGGCTGACCGGTGTGCTGACCAAGTCGATCCATGCCGATCCGCTGACGATTACCTGCTGGCGCGGCTTTGTCGGCGCGATCCTGATCAGCCTCTACGTGCTGTGGCGCCGCCTCCGTGCCGGCAACCACGAACCGCTGCGGCTTGGCTGGCGCGGCTGGCTGCTGGCGGTGGAAGGCGCGCTGGCCAGCATCGCCTTCATATCGGCTTTCAAGTTCACTTTCGTCGCTAATGTCGCGGTCATTTACGCGACGTCGCCCTTCATTGCCGCCGTGCTGGCCTGGATGCTGGTGCGCGAGCCTTTCCGCCTGCAGACGATGGTGGCCGCGGCCGTGTCGCTGTGCGGGGTTGCCATCATGGTGTGGTCGGGTTTCGGCACCGGCAACCTGTTCGGCGACGGGCTGGCGCTGCTGATGACGGCCGGCAGCGCGCTTTACATGATCATGGTGCGCGCGTTCCGCGACACGCCCGTGGTGTGGGCCGGCGCGGTTTCGGCCTTCCTGTTGTTCATACTTGGCTGGTTCGTTACCGATCCCCTGGCGGTCTCAGCAAGGGACGCGGTTCTGCTTGCCACATTCGGCGCGTCCTTCGCGCTGGCTTCCATCCTGTGGACGGAAGGCTCGCGGCTTATCCCGGCGCCTGAATCCGGCCTGCTCGGCTCGGCGGAAGTGCCGTTCGCGATCTTGTTTGCATTTCTGTTCCTGGCCGAAATACCGCCGGTGGCCAGCATGGTCGGCGGCGCGATCGTGCTCTGCGCGGTCTTTGCCCACGCCGGCCGCGACTGGCTGATGGCACGCTCCCGGCAAGCGTCGTCAAATATTTCTTAAAAAATTTCGGAAGTCACGGAACCATCACCGTGCTCGGACATTATTGCTGCGACGGGCCACCCCCCAAGTCCCCCCAAACCCCTCGGCCCGTCTCACTCCCAAGCCGACCGCAAGGTCGGCTTTTTCTTTGCAATAGACCGGCCCGACCGCAAGGTCGGCTTTTTCTTTGCCAACAGGCTGATGACGGAATGTGGCCTCGTTGAATTCAACCAGGCGATCCGGAGAGAGCCAGGTTGGCACCCAGCAACGCCGCCAAATCGCTCGCGGACACATCGGCGCCGGCGCGCAGCCGGATCGCGAACTCAGCCATCGGCACCTGCGGCAGGCCAAGCTCGCGCGGTGCTTCGACAATGCCGGAATGGGCAAAGCGAGGGGTTCGCAAGGTCAGCGCCAAGCCGGCATTCACCGCGGTACGCAG